>NZ_JAXDEO010000013.1:0-118603 GCF_035064975.1 Pseudomonas sp. YuFO20 | reverse complement strand
CGAAGGCTGCGATCTTTTGATCTTGTTTTTAAAGATCAAGATCAAAAGATCGCAGCCTGCGGCAGCTCCTACAGTTAAATCAGTCAAGTCAGTGAAGTCCGTCAAGGGCCCATTGTGCGGTTTTTTCGGCGCCCGAGTTATCACGAATTGTTTAACTTCCCGTGAGGATTTGGCGATCACCCAAAGCCTAGGCTGTGTTCCATGAAACACCCCTGGATTTCTGGAGACGAGCATGTTTTCACGACGGCAATTTCTGCTAACGAGCGGCGGGCTGGGGGTGGCAGCCCTGGCAATCGGCCTGTTGCCGAAGTTTTCCACAGGCACGGCCTTGATCAGCGATGCCAGCGCCGCCGAGGCCTTCGAAGTGACCCACAGCGACAGCGAATGGCACGCCATCCTCAGCGACGAACAGTACGAAATCCTCCGCGAAGAAGGCACCGAACGCGCCTACAGCAGCCCACTGAACAACGAGCACCGCGACGGCACGTTCGCCTGTGCCGGTTGCCAATTGCCGCTGTTCTCCTCGGCGACCAAGTTCGACAGCCACACCGGCTGGCCGAGTTTCTGGGCGCCGCTGGACAAGGCCGTGGCCACCCGCCAGGACCGTTCCTACGGGGTGCTGCGCGAAGAGGTGCACTGCCGGCGTTGCGGCGGGCATCTGGGCCATGTCTTCGACGACGGGCCGAAACCCACCGGCCTGCGCTACTGCATGAACGGCCTGGCGCTGAAGTTCGAGCCCGGGATCGTCTGACTTTTTCTGCATCCTCTTGGAGTCTGTGACATGAAAAGCCTGTTCACCTGGCGCCGTTCCCTGTTGGGGCTGGCCGCTGCCGGCATCATCGGCCAATGCTCGGCGTTTTCCCTCGGTGGGGCTGAAGAAGGGGTACTGCTGCCGCCACCGGCCATCGACGAAACCACCCAGGCCCGCAGCGAAACCGCGGTATTCGCCGGGGGCTGCTTCTGGGGCGTCCAAGGGGTGTTCCAGCATGTCAAAGGCGTGAAAAATGCCGTGTCCGGTTACGCCGGTGGTGCAGCCAATACCGCCCAGTACGACCGCGTCAGCGGTGGCGATACCGGGCATGCGGAATCGGTGGAAGTGACCTTCGACCCGAGCCAGGTCAGCTACGGCACCTTGCTGCAGATCTACTTTTCCGTGGCGCACAACCCCACCGAACTCAACCGCCAGGGGCCGGACACCGGCACCCAGTATCGTTCGGCGATTTTTACCAAGAGCGGCGAACAGCAACGGGTCGCCCAGGCCTACATCGCCCAGCTCGACGCCGCGCGTGCGTTCGACAAGCCGATCGTGACCAAGCTGGAAAGCTTCAACGGTTTTTACCCGGCGGAAGAAGAACACCAGGACTTCCTGATCGAGCACCCGACCTATCCCTACATCGTGATCAACGACTTGCCGAAAGTGGCGCAGCTCAAGCAGCTGTACCCGGAGCGTTACCAGGACAAACCGGTGCTGGTGAAGGCGGGGATGTAACGGCGGTTATCCGCTGATCACATTCTTGCCGGCGATTTTCGATCGATACAGTGCCTGATCGGCCCTGGCCATCAGGCCGGTCTTTTGCTCTTCCTCAAAGCGCTGGACCACGCCGAAACTCATGGTCACCCGAAAGTCGCCTACGGCGGGCAAGTCTGCCAGGCCCTCGCGGATTTTTTCGGCCAGGGTTATGGCCTCGGCCAGCGGGGTGTCGGGCAGGATCACGATGAATTCGTCGCCGCCCCAACGGGCCAGCAGGTCACCGTCACGCACAAAGCGCAGCACACGTTCGACCACCTGCACCAAGGCGGCGTCGCCCAGGGCATGGCCGTAGTGATCGTTGATGGTCTTGAAGTCGTCGATGTCCATGGCGATCAGCGACAGCGGCTGTCGAAAGCGCTGGGCCCGCTCACATTCCTGGGGCAGGGTCTGTTCCAGGCGATAGCGATTGGCGATCGACGTCAGGGCATCGGTTTGCGCCAGCTTGCGGTTTTCTTCGAGTTGTACCTGCAGTTGCTGATTGACCCTGGACAGCTCACGGGTGCGTTCTTCGACGATGGCTTCAAGGGACTGATTGCGCCGTTCGAGCGCTTCGAGCAGGCGTTTCCTGTCTTCGATGCTGCGGTGGGCGCCGACCATCCGCGCCACCGAACCGTCGGCATTGCGGGCCAGGACGTGGCCGCGGTCTTCGATCCAGATATAACTGCCGTCGTGGGCGCGGCAGCGGTACTCGGCCTGATACACCGGCGTGTGCTGTTTCAGGTAGTCATCGAACAGGGCCATGACCTGCGGGAAATCATCGGGGTGGATGATGTTTTCCCAGGTCAATGCGTTGTTGTCCAGGGAGTGTGGCGTGTAGCCGAGCATTTCGTACCAGCGGCTGTTGCGGTAGACGAAGCCGGTGTTGGCATTCCAGTCCCAGATGCCGTCGCTGACCAACTCCACGATGGTGTGCAGCATGCCTTCGTTCATGTCAGAGACATTGAACTTCAAGGGCTCGATACTCGATGCCTCTCCCATCGCTGCTCCCCCTGACGCCTGCCTGATAGCAAATGCCCTGCCTAGTCAGGGAGAGTAGTTCAAGGCCCGGTGGACCTGCTAGTGCTTGCCCCACATCTGCAGGGCGAAGTCGACGAAACGTCGCAATTTCGGCAGGCGGTAGCGGTCCTGGGCATACATCAGGTTCATCGGCCGGCTCGGCGGGGTGAAGCCGGGCATCAAGCCCAGCAGCTTGCCGTCCTGGATGTCCCGCTCGACCAGGACATCGGGCAACATCACGATGCCCATGCCGGTGCGCGCGGCCTGATGCAGCCCGGCCGAGCTGTTGATCAGCATCGGGCCGCTGACCGCCACCGAGACTTCACCTTCGGGGCCGGCCAGGCGCCATTCCTTTTCCACCGAGTGCCAGTCATCCCCGGCCGGATAAGCGAACGACAGGCAGTCGTGGTGGCGCAGGTCTTCCGGTTTCAGCGGCGCGCCGCGCCGGGCCACGTACGCCGGGGAGGCGCACATGGTCAGGGTGTAGTTGATGAGCGGGCGGGCAATCAGGGTGGTCGCCTCCAGGGCTCCCAGGCGAAAGGCCACGTCCAGACCGTGTTCGAGCATGTCCGGGCGACGGTTGGTGAGCATCACGTCGAGTTTTACCCGCGGGTAGAGCAGGGCAAATTCGCTCAGGGCCGGCGCCAGTTTTTCCGTGCCGAAGGTCAGGGGCGCCGAGATGCGCAGGGTGCCACTGGGCTCATCGACCGCTTGCTCGGCCAGGCGTTCAGAGTCTGCCACCAGCCCCAACACTTCGAGGCAGCGCTGGTAATACGCGGTGCCGAATTCGGTCAGCCGCTGGCGCCGGGTCGTGCGGTTGAGCAGGCGCACACCCAGGCGCTGCTCGAGCGCCTTGAGGTGATTGCCGACCATGGTCGTGGACATTTTGCACTGCGCAGCGGCGCCGGTCATGCTGCCGGATTCCACCACTTTGACGTACACGGTCATTGCCTGGAACAAATCCATTATCAAGCTCGACTTTAAAATGATTGAAGTATTGCAGTATTTATCCAGCTCAGGTGGCTAACCATACTGCAAAAACACCGACCCTTGATGGAGCCTGATGCCATGACCGCCGCCTGCCTGATGAGCACTTACCAACCCTTGGCCCTGAGTTTCAACAAGGGCCTGGGCACGCGCCTGTGGGACCAGGCCGGTCGTGAGTACCTGGACGCGGTGGCCGGGGTGGCGGTGACCAACGTCGGCCACTCGCACCCGAAAATCGTCGCGGCCATCAGCGAGCAGGCCGGCCTGTTGCTGCACACCTCCAACCTCTACAGCATCGACTGGCAACAACAACTGGCGCGCAAGCTGACCGGGCTGGCCGGCATGGACCGGGCGTTCTTCAACAACTCCGGTGCCGAGGCCAACGAAACGGCACTGAAAATCGCCCGGCTGCATGGCTGGAGCAAAGGCATCGAACAACCTTTGGTGGTGGTCATGCACAACGCTTTCCATGGCCGCACCCTCGGCACCCTGTCCGCCAGCGACGGCCCGGCGGTGCGCCTGGGCTTCAACAAATTGCCGGGGGATTTCGTCAAGGTGCCCTTCGGCGACCTCAAGGCGCTGGACAAGGTGCAGCAGGAACACGGCTCGCGCATCGTGGCGATCCTGATGGAGCCGATCCAGGGCGAAGGCGGCGTGCAACTGGCGCCACCGGGTTACCTGAAAGCCGTGCGCGAACTGTGCAACCAGCGCGCCTGGTTATTGATGCTCGACGAAATCCAGACCGGCATCGGCCGTACCGGGCAGTGGTTCGCGTCTCAGCACGAAGGCATCGTCCCGGACGTCATGACCCTGGCCAAAGGCCTGGGCAACGGCGTGCCCATCGGCGCCTGCCTGGCCCGTGGCAAAGCCGCGGAACTCTTCACCCCCGGCAGCCACGGCAGCACGTTCGGCGGCAACCCGTTGGCCTGTCGGGTCGGTTGTACGGTGCTGGATATCATCGAAGAACAAGGCCTGCTGGAAAACGCCCGGCGCCAGGGCGAACGCCTGTTGGCCAGGTTGCGCATGGAATTGGCCGACAATCCAAACGTCCTGGCCATCCGCGGCCAGGGCCTGATGATCGGCATCGAACTCAAGCAACCGATCCGCGACCTGAGCCTGATCGCCGCGCGGGATCATGCGTTGCTGATCAACGTGACGCGGGGGCAGACCATTCGCTTGTTGCCGCCTTTGACGATTGATGAGCGGGAGGTGGAGATGATTGTCAGGGGGGTGAGTTCAGTAGTGGTATCTGCACATCACAACGCGTAACTCACCGTCTTCGATGGTGTAGACCAAGCGATGTTCAGCCGTGATCCGGCGCGACCAGAAGCCGCTTAAATTGTGTTTGAGCGGTTCCGGTTTTCCGAGGCCCTCGAAAGGTTCACGCTGGATGGCTTTGATCAGCAGGTTGATGCGCTTGAGTCCCGCCTTGTCGTTTTGCTGAAACCACAGGTAGTCATCCCAAGCTTCAGGAGTGAACTCGATGTTCATTCTTCAATGAGTTGCCGTGACTTGGTTTTCCCGGCGCGCAGGTTGCCGATCGATTTGATCAAGCGTTCGGCATTGGCGGGGGAGCGGAGCAGGTAGGCGGTCTCTTCGAGGGCGTTGTATTCGGCTAGCGACATCATCACCACCGGCTCGCCTTTCTGGCGCGTGACCAGCAGCGGGGTGCGGTCTTCATTGACGCGATCCATGGTCTCGGCCAAGTGCGCGCGTGCGGTGGTGTAATTGATGGTGTGCATGGTGAAATCCTCGCTCGATGCAAGGACTGTACAGAAATGAGTACAGGTCGACAAGGCGATATCTCCGAATGGTCATTGCGCAATGAGCGCATCAACGTGTCTTCCGAGTATCGCCGAAAGCTCCTCGGGACGTTTCCGAGAACGCTGTAGTCCTTATCTGATAAAGGCGAAATCTGCAATTTCAGTCCGGTCCATCAATTGAATTCTGCAACCGGTAAACCCGTCGAATAGCCGCTGATGGGCCGTGTATCCGCTGGAACCGTCACGCTGACGATAACTGCCCGCCCACTCCAGCAACGCGATCAGACGTTCATCGTCATTGACTTCACGCTGACGAATATTGGCGACGCACACCTCGTCGGCAACGCTCAACCAGATCAGCGCAGTCGTGCGGGGCAGGAGTTCGCGGGCGATCCAGCCATACACACCTTCGATCACCCAGCGCTCCTGCTCGGCCGCGATTCGCGCCATGGCCAAGGCTTCGGCGCGGGGGCGGGCGATGCTGTGTTCGTCGGACAGCCAGTGAACGCGGTCGAGATCGGTCCAGGGCACCTGCAAACGCTCAGCCAGCCGCTGCGCCAGCCAGCTCTTGCCGGAGCCGGAGTTGCCGATGATCAGGGTTCGGGTTAAATCCATGAGCGACACCGATCAAACTGTGGGAGCGGGCTTGCTCGCGAATGCGGTCTGACAGACACCCCAATAGGGACTGGTAGACCGCATTCGCGAGCAAGCCCGCTCCCACAGGTTCTCAGTCCAGCCCTTCAGATATCACCTTCAGGCGCCACCATCCGCGTCTTCGGCGAGCCATTGGCGTTATGCTGGAAAATATCCCGTGGCTGCCCTTGTTCATTGAAGTACACCTGGCCGATCCCCGCTGAATTCCACAGCCGTTCACCCGCCTCAGCATGTTCCGGCACATGCGGCACGATGCGCATGCGCCGACGCTTGGTCAGCCAGTTCAGCGGCGAACGCGGGGAATACAGCCAGCGATTGAGGCGGTCGAACCACTCCAGCAGGGCCGGCGGGAACTCGTTCTTGATCCCGCTGCTGGTGATCTGCCAGATGCGCGGGCCGGCCTTGCGGTGGCGGATCAGCACTTCGTAGACGAAGGAATAATGCACATCGCCGGACAGCACCACGTAGTTACCCGGCGTGCGCGAGTGGCGGAAAATGTTCAGGATCACCTGGGCCGCGCCGCGATGGGCCATCCAGTTCTCGGCGTCCACCAGCAGTGGATAACCCAGCCAGCTGAACACCCGTTGCACGGTTTCGATCAGCTTGACGCCGAAGATCGGCGCCGGCGACACGATGATCGCCGAAGGGTGATCGAGCAGTTCCTGCTGCAGTTCGCTGAGGGCTTCCCAGTCCAGCAGGCCCGACGGTTGCTTGAGGTTCATCTCGCTGCGCCAGCGCCGCGTGCGGGTATCGAGCACCACCATGGCCGGCGTGGTGGGCAGCACGTAGTGCCAGTGCTGGAAGCGCAGCAGCTCATCGATCAGCGCGTCCTGGACATCGCTGTCCAGGTAATGGTCATCGCCGGTGGCGCTGAGTGAACGGGTTTTTTCCAGCACATCAACGAACGCATCCGGGTTGTTGCCCCAGCCCTGGCACAGCATGTAGGCCAGCAGTGCATTGCCGATGATGCGCCGGGAAAACGGATGGCCGTAGGCCGTTTCCTCCCATTGCGCGGAAAGATTCCAGTCGTCGGTGATGTCGTGGTCATCGAAGATCATCAGCGTCGGCACGTGTGCCAGCGCTCGCGCGACCTTGTCCAGGCCAGCCTTGAACGCGTCGATGCGCGTCTGTTCCAGGGCATAACGCTCGCGGCGTTCCTTGATCAGTTTCGGCGGTTTTGGCGCGATCAGGGTCCAGGGCGTCGGCGACCAGACCAGCAGGTACATGGCCATGACTTCGGCGAAGGTCACCAGGTGATTGTCGGCACTGCTGCTGGTGAAAATCGGCTTGCGCGCACCCCCGAAAAACCGCTCGCGCAGGGTTTCGTTGCTTTGCAGCGCCGGCAGCAGATCCGCCCGGTGGTAATAACAGGCGGCGTGCCCGTACAGCTCGGCGCTGTCGCTGACGATGGCGCCAGCCAGATGCTCACCGAAAAGCCCCAGCCGTTCGATCACGGCATGGATCGCCCGCAGGGTCGGCCCGGCGACATCGTCGGCGTAGACCTGGTCGCCGCTCATCATCAGCAGCGCCGGACGCTCGCTGGCCAGGTGCTCTTGCGCCAACAGCTGATCGACGCACAGCAGGCCGTCGGGCGCCGGGTGATGGGGTTTGCGGCAGGAACCGTGCAGCAACTGCTCGATGCGCGCATGCAGGACGAAGTTCGGCGCAGCCGCATCGCCATACAACAAATGCGGCGCCCAGGTGGCGATGCCCGTGCCGTCATCGATCAACAGGTCGTACTCGATCACCTCATCGCAGGGCAGGGCAGCGTCCAGCGCCACATCGATCAGGTGCACAAACGCATGGGTACCCACCGCAACGACCGTGCATTGCCCGGCATCGAGGCGAATATCGCCCACGCCCTGCAAGCGCAGCGTCAAATCCAGCGCCCGCGAACCCACCAGCCACAGCACCAGCCGCGTCGGTTCCAGGCGCCGCAACAGCGGGCCCGCCAGCACCGGTGGCAGCGATTGAGGGTCTTCAGGCAATGGCAGAGTATCGGACATCCGGGGGCAGGGCTCTTGGGGAAACAGGGCAGCGATGATAACGCAGGTGGGCGCTGCTGCCCTTGTGTACTGACAGACTCAAATGCGTGCGCAGGCTAAAGTGAGTCATTCATGCTATATGCAGGCATTCGCGAAGAAGAGGGTAAACATGAACAGAATCATCCTGCCAGCGCTGGTTATCCTGCTGACCGCGCAATCCCCGGCGTACGCCATCAACGACAAATACCGCAAGCAACTCGAGCAATCCGGCTGCACCCAGGTCAGCGAGACCCAGGGCTGCGATATCCACAAGAGCAAAGCGGAAAACGCCAAGGCCGGCTTCACCAACCCCGCCACGGACAGCGCGACGACCCAGACCCCGTATGCCGGCCAGTGGGTGGCCAAAAGCGATGCAGGCGCGACAGTCGCCACCATCCGCATCGATGCCAAGGAGCAGGTCTGGGTGAACGGCAAACGGGTCGACGCCAAACGCACCGAGGGCACCCTGCAATTTCACCAGGGCAAGCTCACCTTCACCATTCAGGGCGATCGACGGCTGACGGGCGAGGATTACTGGACCGACAGTGATGCCGGGACCAAGGGGCCGATCGAGATCGAGTAATCAGAGAGGAGCGGTAAATGATTGATTTCAACAACAAGGGATTCTTCAAGCTCAAGCAGAACGACGAATACGCCGAACGGGTAGCCGATCTTTTGCTCGACGGGGAACAGGTCATCGACTCGTACAAATCCATGCGCGACGGCGTGGTCTTCACCAACAAACGCATCATCGCGGTGAACGTGCAGGGCATCACCGGCAGCAAAAAAGACTTCACCTCGTTGCCGTACAAAAACATCGTGGCGTATTCGGTGGAAACGTCGGGGACGTTTGATCTGGATTCTGAGCTGGAGATTTATTTTTCATCGTTGGGGAGAGTGAAATTCGAATTCACCGGCAGGACGTCGATGGTGGCAATTTCCAAACTGATTTCTCAGCATCTGTTTTGAGCTGGCTCCAACACTCATGAACGACGCGGACCCCTGTGGGAGCGAGCTTGCTCGCGATGGCGTCAGTTCGGTCGGCATCCCTGTTGAATCTACCGGCCTTTTCGCGGGCAAGCCCGCTCCCACAGTGGCCATGGTCGCACCCGGAATAAGGTACGCATCTAAATCCCCTGTGGGTACGAGCCTGCATCTGCCTTGAGCTGGCTGCAATACACGTGAACGACGCGGACCCTGTGGGAGCGGGCTTGCCCGCGAAGGCGTCGGCAAATACAGCAATGATTTGACTGACACACCGCTTTCGCGAGCAGGCTCGCTCCCACAGAGGATTGTGGTGAATTTGAGGTGTCTTCATTTCCTACAAAAAAAACAGAAAGCGGAGCGCCTCAGCGCCCCACTTGGCTCATTTATGTTGCGCGTTCAAATCTTCAAGGTCGTCCCTGCAAACAACATCAGTACTATCAGGGAAGATCAAAATGACTATAGGTTCAAGCTACAACTACCCTTCATTCGCAGCCACGCAAACCACTCGAGCAAAACGCTCGACTGACAACAAATGGGCTGCCCGCTTTCCCAATCCACCCGACTTGTGCTTCGACTATCGATCGCTGGTTGAACAGGCAAACGGAATAGCCAAGACCACTACTCCGGATCACCGAATTTGTATCATCGGCGCAGGGGTGACCGGGCTGACGGCCGCCCGAGAACTGTATCGCTGCGGCTTTACCAATATCACCCTCATAGAACAGTCCCGGCGCATAGGGGGCAGGCACTTAACCATCCCAGGAAGCCGTAACTCCACGGAAAGTCATACACCCTTTGAAATGGGGGCAATGCGCATGCCCTTTTTCAATCGCGCAGACGAGCCACCCACAGATGGCAGATCACTGATGGCTTATTACGCCAAGGCGTTTGACCTGTCGATTTCAGACTTCGCCAATCCCGGAAGCCAGTGGGTCCGCTCGACCGGTATTTACCTCAGAGAGGGCAGCATGGGGAACAGCGGTACACCGGAGATGTTGATCTGGAAAAATGCCGATGGCCTCACCCCACCTCCTGGCGAGGAACTGCAGAAGGTCTATGCAAAGTGGAAGGATTTCGCCGATCGCATGACAAAACATGTTGCGGAAAACTTCGCGAGTCCGAAATGGGAAAGCATGTGGGCTGCGATCGTAAACAAGTACGAGAGCGTTTCATTTCGCGATCTGGTCAGTATGCCGGCCCTGACAACCTGGGATGAACGCTCCCCCGGGGAATTTGGCGGAATGGGAATGTCCGCGGAAGAATCCGCAATTTTCTATGCGATAGGTATCGGTGACGGAAGCTGGGGGGCTTTTTATGACGTCTGCAGCCTTTACCCACTGCGAACTGCCATTTTTGGGTTCAGCAGTCAGTTGCAACTAATTCACGGTCGGGTAGACGCTAATGGTGACCCACTGGCCTCGCCGTACCTCCAGAAACAAGCCGTTTTTGACTCCGCAGGATTGAATTTCGACGCCCCGCGCTACATCGGACTCGCCGCTTTGGACGAATGCCTGATGTTTCTGAAAACCGCCGAAACGGGAAAGTCCGTTTATGAACACAGCATCGAAAGAAGCGATGGCCTCTTTACGGACTCGTCCGTTACTAAACTGGAAAAACTGACTAACCAGAAGATACGCGTCTATTTCAGCTGGAAACACAGTCGCCCCGAGCATACCGAGGAACGCTTCGAAGACTTTGATTCGGTCATCATGACCCTCCCGTCCTGGTTAATCGAGACTCGAATCGAACTGAAAAACTTCACTCAGGAAATGCTGCCATTCGAGACAATCAACGCCTACAAAACGGCCCACTGGGAAACCAGCTGCAAAGTCTATGCACCGCTGAAAAAGTCATTTCTTTCGAAAAACCACAAAATCCCACAAACCATCGTCACCGACAGCTTTATCCACGATGTCTACACCCACCGCTACAACGATACCTACAGCTATGACTGCATCCTCTTGAGTTATACCTGGGAGGATGACGCAACGAAGCTCGCCTCATTCACTGACAAAGAGCTGGTTGCCAAGTGCGTCAAAGAGCTGGATCGAATTCTCATGAGTTCCACCAATATTCAGGAGAAAATCTCTCCTTACATCGGTATTGATCAGGCGGTGGTTCAACGCTGGATAACGGACAAAAACGCCTTGGGTTGTGCAAAGCTCTACCGACCCGGTACCTATTACGACGCCGTAAGCCTGATGAAGTACAACAGGGACTTCGGCCGTTCATCAGGCCTGTATTTTTCTGGCGAGTCATTTTCAGTCGATGCGGGCTGGACGGAGCCTTGCTTTCGAGCGGCTGTTGATGCGGCTATTCACATCTGCGACAAAACTGCGGCAACGTTCAATGGCGGCTTTTCCATGAGTGACTATCCCCACTACCAACTCAAAACCTGATCCTCGCATCAGAGCCATGCAGGTCTGGCATGGCTCTGCTTTCCCTCCTGACCAGTCGAACGTACAAAAAACACCTCGCTCATACATCTTCGGACAAAGGCTACAGCATTGCAGGAAGCGTCTGACTTACACCAGCTGGCATTTCGACTCTCATAAACACGCAATTAAACAGCGTGAAAAACAATAAAAAGAGGTCACCCGAAATGAGCGAGCCAACAAGCCCTGTGCGTGTAGCAGTCGTGCAATTCGATCCACAAGTCGGCATCGAAAATTGCGATGCAAACCTGTGTCGTAGCCTGGAATTGGCGCTGGAGGCGGTCACCGGCGGTGCGAACCTTATTGTGCTGCCTGAGCTATGCAGCACCGGTTATTTCTTCAGCAATCGGCAGGATGCTTTTGAACATGCGCAGTTGATACCCGGCGGGCCAAGCGCGCAACTCTGGATCGACTTTGCCTCCAAACACAGCGTCTACATCGTGGCCGGCCTGGCCGAGCGCGACGGCATGCGGCTCTTCAACACCTCAATACTTGTTGGCCCTGACGGTTTCATCGGCAAGTATCGAAAAGCCCATTTGTGGAATCTGGAGAAACTCTGGTTCACACCGGGCGATCTTGGTTTTCCGGTTTTTGATACGCCCATTGGCCGCATCGGGATGTTGATTTGCTGGGACATCTGGTTCCCGGAGGTACCGCGCATCCTGAGTCAGCAAGGCGCCGACATCATTTGCAGCGTCAATAACTGGGTCTGGACGCCTCCGCCGCTGTTCGATGAAGCCGGCAAGTGCATGGCGTCGTACCTGACGATGACGGCGGCACACGTCAACAATGTGTTTATCGCCGCTGCCAGCCGGATTGGTGAGGAGCGAGGTGCCCGCTACCTCGGATGCTCGCTGATTGCCGGGACCAATGGCTGGCCGATTGGCGCCGTAGCATCGGCAGACCAGCAGGAAATCCTGTTTGCCGATATCGACCTGACCAGCTCCCGCAGCGCCCTCATCTGGAACAACCTGAACGATCTGCACCGTGATCGTCGAGCCGATCTCTACGATCAAATGCTCGGCTACACACAACACCCATGTCTCCCACGTTGATAAGGGGGACCTGACTCATGGAAACCACAACCGATAAAAACCGGTTTGCCCACAGATCGCCATTCGATGTGGCGGTCATCCTGCTGATGATCGGCGCGATACTGCTGATTATCTGGCTTTCACTCACCAATCGTTCGTTCTGGTCTGCCCATTGGCCGAGTTACAGCGACATGGTGTCGAGCCTTCCCCAGCCGAGTGCCTGGTTACGTTGGCTGCTCGGCGACATCAGCGAGGTGGCGTTCTACAAACACGAGTTCGCATCGATCGGACTGTTGGCGGGGGCCTATCTCGCCTACTGGGCGAATCGAACGGGGAGAACCTGGCAAGGCTTCAGCATTTCTTATGGCACCGGGCTATGGCCGTGGCTGATCACCAGTTCGCTGCTCGGGCTGCTGCTGAGTAACGTGCTGTGGGGTTGGACGGTGACCGCCACCAGTTGGCAGCCGACATTTGCCGCGTTCGTTTCGCTGCCAGCGGCGATGGTGCTGATGTTTGGCGGTGGCTGGAAGGTCACGATCAACGGCGCGATCATGGGCGCCGTACTCGTCACGCCCCTGTGCCTGCTGATCGTCAATTACCTGTGTAACCCGTTGGGGTTGCCGGCGGTGATCGGCAATGTCCTGGGCATGGCGGTCGCCAGCGTCGTGGCTTTTCTGCTGTGCCGCTACCGGCCCAGCCTGATGAAGTCCGAACAATCCGCGACACCACCCTCCAAGCTTCCCGCGCCCGTCACCAAGGCGCCCGACTACGGGGTTGTCTGGAGCCTGCGCCGGGTCCTGGCAGACTTTTCCGAAGCACCGTTCTTCGGCAATGAACTGGCCAGCCTCGGCTTGTTATTCGGGGTATTGCTCGCCTACAGCATGAACCCGATGAGCCCGGCGTACGGTTCAGGTCTGCTGCTGCACATCATCGCTGCACAGGCGCTGACCTCGGCCATCGGGGTGGTGATCTGGCGTCGGCAATGGATGTTGCGCGGCTGGTACCCCACTTACGTGCCTCTGGTGTCGGTGGTGCCCGCGGCGATTCTGACCCATGGCGGCAGTTGGCTGGTGATCGGTTCGAGTGCATTGCTGGGGGCATTGATCGCACCGCCCCTGGCCTGTGCGATTGCCAAGCGATTGCCGGCCGACATGCATGCCTACATCGGCAATGTCCTGTCCATGGCGATCAGCACGTTGCTGATCGTGCCGCTGATCGGCGTCCTTATCGCGGGGTAAATGCCACCGACCTTTGGGCTGTACCCCATCCTTAACCGGGTACAGCCACCTCTCTTCCGAACACATGAGGTATCACATGGAACTGCCCAAACTCGCCATCGCGGCACTCGGCGGCACGGTGAGCATGCAAGCCAGGAATGCCGGCGAAGGCGTTATCCCGACCGTCAGCGGCGAGACTCAACTGGCGTCCGTACCGCATTTGGCGACGTTTGCCCGGGTGACCGTTGAAACCCTTGGACTGCTGCCCAGCGCTTCATTGGATTTCGGATTTTTACTGACTGTATTGTCGTGGGCGCAACTTCAAGTCAAGCAAGGCGCCGTGGGTGTCGTGTTGACCCAAGGCACCGACACACTCGAAGAAACGGCGGCGTTTTTCGATTACCTTTGGCCCCACGACGCACCACTGGTGCTGACCGGTGCGATGCGCTCGGCAGCACAGCCAGGGGCCGAGGGACCGGCGAATCTGCTGGATGCATGTCACGTCGCCCTGGCCAGGACCAGCCGAAAGCGTGGTGTTCAGGTCGTGATGAACGGGGAGATTCATCAAGCGAGCAGCGTGCGTAAAACTGATTCGATGGCGTTGCAGGCGTTTACCTCTCCGGTCGTGGGGCCTGCAGGCCTGATAATGGAAGACCGCGTTCACTACCTGCGCGCGCCGGTTCAGCGTAGGGTTTTGCCCCTGCCGCACCAGACAACACAGAAGGTTGCGATGTTCGAGGCATCCCTCTCGGCTGACACGCTGATTCTGGAAAACATCCTTGCGCTCGGTTATGACGGGCTGGTGATCGCCGGTTTCGGCGCCGGACATGTCTCGCAGAGCTGGGCGACGGTGATTGAGCACATCGCCGAAAGAATTCCGGTCATCGTCGCGACCCGCACCGGTTCCGGCTCTACCGCACAAGCCAGTTATGGTTTTCACGGCGGAGAGATGGATCTGATTCGCAAGGGTGCATCGATGGCGGGATTTCTATGTCCGCGTAAAGCCAGGATCTTGCTTTGGCTGTTGCTTGGCTGTCAGCGGCAACATGAGTTGTCGCTCTACCTGAAAAGTGAAAGCCCATTTAAAATTGATACATAACCCTGTAGGAGCCGGCTTGCTGGCGATGACGGACATCCAGACGACACACATGTCGCCTGACGAACCGCGATCGCCAGCAAGCCGGCTCCTACAGGAATTGCGTTTCTCCAGTCGCTACCAACCTGCGCCACTCACCGCCTCTTGCACCAACGGATGCAAATCCGCCCCCTGATGCTCCGTCTGCCAGGCCAGCAATTCCTTGCGCATGCTCGGCGCCCAGAACATCTGCAGGTGATTGCGCACGCTGAGCACCGCCTGTTGCTGGTCCGGTTGGCTGGCGAAGTACTGGGCGATCTGGTTGGCCATCTTGATCAGGTTTTCAGTGCTCATCGGCGCACCTCCGCCTTATCACCACGGGCGTGGCGGCGATCCTTGAGCAAGCGGTCCTGTTCCTCGCTGAACTCCTGGAAGCGCTTTTGCCACTCCGAAGGGTGATACACGCGGCTGACTTCCACCGCCGTGACCTTGTACTCCGGACAGTTGGTGGCCCAGTCGGAGTTGTCGGTGGTGATCACGTTGGCGCCTGATTCAGGGAAGTGGAAGGTGGTGTACACCACGCCCGGCGCGACCCGTTCAGTGATCCGCGCGCGCAGCACGGTCTGCCCGGCACGGCTGCCGATGCCGACCCAGTCACCTTCATTGATACCACGGCTTTCGGCGTCAGTCGGGTGGATTTCCAGGCGGTCTTCATCGTGCCAGGCGACGTTCTCGGTACGCCGGGTTTGCGCGCCGACGTTGTACTGGCTGAGGATGCGCCCGGTGGTCAGCAGCAGCGGATAACGCGTGTTGACCTTCTCCTCGGTCGGCACATAGCCGGTGAGCATGAAGCGCCCCTTGCCCCGCACGAACTGCTCGATGTGCATGGTCGGTGTGCCGTCCGGTGCCTCGGCGTTGCACGGCCATTGCAGGCTGCCGTGGCGGTCCAGTTCGGCGTAGCTGACGTTGGTGAAGGTCGGCGTCAGGCTGGCGATTTCATCCATGATTTCCGATGGGTGTTTGTAGTTCATCGGATAACCCAGGGCGTTGGCCAGCGCCACCGTGCCTTCCCAGTCAGCCTTGCCGCCCAGAGGGTCCATGACCTTGCGCACCCGCGAGATGCGCCGTTCGGCGTTGGTAAAAGTACCGTCCTTCTCCAGGAACGAACTGCCCGGCAAAAATACATGGGCGAACTTGGCGGTTTCGTTGAGGAAAATATCCTGTACCACCACGCACTCCATGGCCGACAGCGCCGCAGTGACGTGCTGGGTATTCGGATCGCTCTGGGCGATGTCCTCGCCCTGGCAATACAGGCCCTTGAAACTGCCGGCCAGGGCCGACTCGAACATGTTGGGAATACGCAGGCCCGGGTCGGGTTGCAGAGTGACGTTCCACGCCTGTTCGAACTGCGCCCGCACCACCTCGTTGGAGATGTGCCGATAGCCAGGCAACTCGTGGGGGAACGAGCCCATGTCGCAGGAGCCCTGAACGTTGTTCTGTCCCCGCAGCGGGTTCACGCCCACGCCTTCGCGGCCGATGTTACCGGTGGCCATGGCCAGGTTGGCGATGCCCATGACGGCGGTGCTGCCTTGGCTGTGCTCGGTGACACCCAGGCCATAGTAAATCGCCGCATTGCCGCCAGTGGCATACAGGCGCGCGGCGGCACGAATGTCGGCAGCGGGCACGCCGCAGATCGCGCCAAGCACTTCCGGCGAGTTTTCCGGCCGGCTGACAAACTCACTCCAGTTGGCGAAATCGCCGCCCTCGCAACGGGCGTCGATAAAGGCCTGGTTGAGCAGCCCTTCGGTGACGATCACATGGGCCAGGGCGTTGAGCATGGCGACGTTGGTGCCGGGGCGCAGCGCCAGGTGATATTCAGCGCGGGCATGCACCGAGTCCACCAGATCGATGCGGCGTGGGTCAATGACGATCAGCCGCGCACCTTCACGCAGACGGCGCTTGAGCTGGGAAGCGAACACCGGGTGCGCGTCGCTGGGGTTGGCGCCCATCACCAGGATCACGTCGGCCTGCATCACCGAGTCGAAGCTCTGGGTGCCGGCGGACTCGCCAAGGGTTTGCTTCAAGCCATAACCGGTCGGCGAGTGGCAGACCCGCGCACAGGTGTCGACGTTGTTGTTGCCGAACGCGGCGCGCACCAGTTTTTGCACCAGGTAGGTTTCTTCGTTGGTGCAGCGGCTGGAGGTGATCCCGCCAATGGAATCGCGACCATATTTCTGCTGCAACCGGCGGAATTCGCTGGCGGCGTAGGTCACCGCCTCATCCCAGCTCACTTCCTGCCAAGGGTCGTTGATGTGCTTACGGATCATCGGTTTGGTGATTCGATCCGGGTGGGTGGCGTAGCCCCAGGCAAAGCGCCCCTTGACGCAGGAGTGGCCGTGGTTGGCCTGGCCGTTCTTGTCCGGAACCATGCGCACCAGCTGGTCGCCTTTCATCTCGGCGCGGAACGAGCAACCCACGCCGCAATAGGCGCAGGTGGTGATCACACTGCGCTCGGGCTGGCCCAGTTCGACCACGCTTTTTTCCATCAGCGTCGCAGTAGGGCAGGCTTGCACACAGGCGCCGCAAGACACGCATTCCGAGTCGAGGAAGTTATCACCACCGGCCGCCCCCACCCGGGATTCAAAACCGCGCCCTGTAATGGTCAGGGCAAAGGTGCCCTGGGTTTCCTCGCAGGCGCGCACGCAGCGGTTGCAGACGATGCACTTGCTCGGGTCGTAGTCGAAGTAGGGGTTGGAGGTGTCCTTCACATCGGCCAGATGGTTGTCGCCTTCATAGCCGTAACGCACCTCCCGCAGGCCGACCTGACCGGCCACGGTTTGCAGCTCGCAGTTGCCGTTGGCCGAGCAGGTCAGGCAGTCCAGCGGGTGATCGGAGATGTACAGCTCCATGACATTGCGGCGCAGGGTCGCGAGCTTCGGCGTCTGGGTGTGCACGCTCATGCCTTCAGTAACCGGCGTGGTGCAGGACGCCGGATAACCGCGCATACCGTCGATCTCCACCAGGCACATGCGGCAGGAACCGAAGGCTTCCAGGCTGTCGGTGGCACAGAGTTTCGGAATGGTGGTGCCCAGCAGCGCAGCGGCGCGCATCACCGAGGTGCCTTCGGGCACGCTGATGCTGCGACCGTCGATGTTCAAGGTGACCTGCACCTGGCTGTCGCGGGCAGGCGTACCCAGGTCAATGTCTGTGTTCGGGTCGAAGAGAGTGATCATTGCTCGGCCTCCGAGGGCAACAAGCCGAAGTCGGCGGGGAAGTGCTTGAGGGCGCTGGCGACCGGAAAGGACACCATGCCGCCCAACGCACACAGCGAACCGTATTGCAGGGTGTCGCACAGGTCCTTGAGGATGATCACCTGCTCATCGCGACCGCTCGGGTCTTGCGCGGCCAGCAAGCGGTCGATCACCTCCACGCCCCGGGTCGAGCCGATGCGGCACGGCGTGCATTTGCCACAGGATTCCTCGGCGCAGAACTCCATGGCGAAGCGCGCCATGTGAGCCATGTCCAGCGTGTCGTCCGCCACCACCACGCCGCCGTGACCGAGCATCGCGCCGATGCCAGCAAAGGCCTCGTAATCCAGCGGCGTGTCGAATTGCGACGGCGGCACCCAGGCGCCGAGCGGGCCACCCACCTGCGCAGCTTTCAGCGGCCGACCACTGGCGGTGCCTCCGCCGTAGACTTCCACCAGTTCGCGCAGGGTCAGGCCAAAGGCCCGCTCCACCAGCCCGCCGCGACGCACATTGCCTGCCAACTGGAAGGGCATGGTGCCCAGGGAACGGCCCATGCCGTAATCGCGATAGAACTGCGCGCCCTTGGCCAGAATCAGCGGCACCGAGGCCAGGGTCAGCACGTTGTGCACCAGGGTCGGCTGGCCGAACAAGCCCTTCAAGGCAGGGATCGGCGGCTTGGCGCGGACGATCCCGCGCTTGCCTTCGAGGGAGTCCAGCAGCGCGGTTTCTTCACCGCAGATGTAGGCACCGGCACCGACCCGCACTTCCATATCGAAGGCCTGACCGCTGCCGCCGACATTGGCGCCGAGGTAACCATTCTTCCGGGCAATCTCCAGCGCGTTGCGCAGGATGGCCACGGCATCCGGGTATTCCGAGCGCGCATAGATGTAGCCGTAGGTGGCGCCGACGCACAGGCCGGCAATGGCCATGCCTTCGATCAGCAGGAAGGGGTCGCCTTCCATCAGCATGCGATCGGCAAAGGTGCCGGAGTCGCCTTCGTCGGCGTTGCACACAATGTACTTTTGCGCCGCTTCGGTCGCGCGCACCGTGCGCCATTTGATCCCGGCGGGGAAGGCCGCGCCGCCACGGCCACGCAGGCCGGAGTCGAACACTTCAGTCGCAGTCCGTTCGCCACCGAGGATGACGGCTCTTTTCAAACCCTCGAAACCGCCATGATCCAGGTAATCGTCGATGTACAGCGGCTGTGTGATGCCGGCGCGGGCAAACAGCAGGCGTTGTTGAGTCTTCAGATAGGGCAACTCTTCCACCAGACCCAGGGCCAAAGGATGAGCAGACGGCTCGCCTTTCAGGGCTTCGAGCACTGACGGTACATCGTCTGCAGTCAGTGGGCCGAAGCCGAAACGACCTTGCGGCGTGTCCACTTCCAGCAATGGTTCCAGCCAGTACAGGCCACGCGAGCTGGTGCGGTTTATCACCAGCGGCACGACGCGCCCCCGGCCATGGATGATAAGGGCCTCCACAACCTCTTCGGCACCCACGGCACGGGCTACCGAATCACGAGACACATAGAAAGCGGGCATTATGCGTCCTCCCGGCAAGCATCGAGCAATGCATCGAGACGCTCGGCACTCAGCCGCGCATGCACCCGGCCATCCAGCTCCAGCGCCGGCGAACAGGCGCAAGCGCCCAGGCAATACACCGGCCGCAAACTGATGCTGCCATCGGCGCTGCTGCCGTGATCGTCCAGTTGCAACCGCTCGCGCAACTGCGCGGCCAACTGCTCGGCACCACGACTCTTGCACGACTCGGCCCGGCACAGCCGCAGGATATGCCGCGCGGGCGGCGCGGTACGGAAATCGTGGTAAAAACTGATCACCCCACGAACCTCGGCCTGGCTCTGGTTCAGCGCATGGGCAATCTCGGGAACGGCGGCATCGGGGATGTACCCAATGCGCTCCTGAATATCATGAAGAATGGGCAACAGTGCACCCGCAGAGCCCTTGTGGCGCTCCAGCAGGCTGTTGACCAAAGACAAGTGCAACTCAACATCAGGCATTCAGCAATCCTCACGGTCACGGACAAACCAGAAGGTCGTCGGTCGTCCGAAAGTGTCGGCTGCGGCACTCACACCACGTCACGGCATCGTGGCAATTTCAGGCCGTTGGCCAGGGCACCCTGAGCGGGCATCTTGTTGTGCCCGGCACGGTCTTCGCCGCGCCTCTACTGGGCATAAAGGGCAGCTTGCCACGCCGCTGTTGATCGCATTGCACCAAAGCGACGTACTCGGTTCTGCCTACGACTATCCATTAAGTCTAGATGAGTGGTGCACGGGGCGTTCACGCACTGGCCTAATGCCCAAAGGGCCTGTCGATGGCTGATATATAGCAAGCATTGCAGGGGAGAAGAAGTATCAGAACCGTAGGTATTTTCAGGGAGCAGATGCGTTGATCCACTACGCTGTCCTTTGTAGGAGCGAGCTTGCTCGCGAATAACGCAAGGTATCCACTTTCCTTGTTGAATGCCCCCGCTTGGAGGTCGACGCAGAAGTCCGAGCCCGCGTCAGCACTTCATAGCATCATCAAACAGCGCCTCAATCATCGCCTTCAAAAAATCAGCAGCCCCCTGCTTTTTCGCAATGGCCTGACAACAACCGCAGTGCTCTGTTCAGGCCGCTGTAAGAGGTGGATGTAACCTGTAACAAACCGCCGAATCACGAATGAACCCTGACGTTTGCCGCGTTTAATGTGATGTCGACATTGACATTGACATTGACATTGACATTGACATAGTCATTAGGCTACGGCAGCATGGATCCCAATCGCGCCCGATCCTCTGGTGCTGGTTCAGTCCGGCATTACGTTCGGGCCTTCTTGTTTATGGAACATGGACGTTGCCTAATCCAGCCCCTCCGAAGCCTTTCCTTACGTATCCAGACATGGTTGCGCTCCTGACCAGCAAATCGATGACCCGTCACGTGCAGAACGCAAACTCGCGCAGCTAGGGTATTACCGCCTCAGCGGATTCTGGTACCCGGCGCGGGAATTCAAAATGAACGGCCTTCAGCAAGAAGTCTGCCCGGTCGCGGGCAAGCCTCTTCGTCTGGACACTTTCCAAGCGGCCACCTCTTTCGATGCGATCGTAGACCTTTACCAGTTCGATAAACGATTGCGAATGCTCATGCTGGATGCGGTCGAGCGCCTGGAGGTCCACCTCAAGACCATAACGGCTCACGAGGTTGGGTATCACGACCCGATGGCCTACACCAATGTGAAATTCATTCTGTACAAATGGACCCAGCCATACACGGACAGCCGTGGTAAAGCGCGGAACAAGTGGACAGAGTGGAGTCTGAAACAGCAGTCGCATATTGCGCGGAGCAAGGAAGACTGCATTCAGTGGCACTTGCGAGCCGGTAAGTCCATTCCTGTTTGGGTCGCCGTGGAAGCTTGGGACTTCGGGGATCTTTCGGAGTTCTTCGAGCTGCTCACCAGCAAATATCAGAATCTAATACTCGCACGCCTCGGTTTGAACAACGCCAAGATGCTCAGCCGGTGGATGCAGCAGATCAGCCATTTGCGCAACCGCTGTGCTCACCATACCCGCATCTGGAATCAGGCTTCGGGTAACCCGTTATCGGTCCCCTTGGAGCCGTATTTCCAGGTATTGGGGCTGGATCAGCATGCGCTGAAGCGGCTGTACGGGTTAATTGCGGTCACATGGTTTCTACTACAGAAGATCGCCCCCGCTTCGACCTGGATCAACGACGTTGCGGATCTGATCGATCGCAAGCCTGCTATGCCCGGCTGCACTTTCAAAGCGATGGGGTTTCCAGATGAAACTGGCTTTCCTCGAAAACTGTTCGGGATCTAACTGGCATCGATACAAATCCCGAAACTCGGGGGGGGGCTATTACCCTCTCTTTTAGTCCCGCCCACCCCTTCAAGTCTAAACATACAAGCTAGCCCTGCTGGCGATAGCGCCAGCCCAACCGCCCTCAATGCTGAGATGCACCGCAAACCCGCTCACACACCAGGTCCAACCAATGCCTCCCACTGACCACAACCCCTGTGGGAGCGGGCTTGCCCGCGATAGCGCCAGCTCAGCCAACACAAATGCTGAATCAGCTACCACCATCGCAAACAACCCACCACCCACAACCCACAGGCCCAAACACTAAGCCTCAGCATTCTCTCCCGCCTTCTTGGACACCGGCACACAAACCCGATCCCGCGTTAGCACCTTCACCGCATCATCCACCAACGCCTTACTCATCGAAGTCAGATAATGCGCAGCCCAGGCATGGCGGTCGGTGTCTCTGGCGTAGGCAGCATCTTCAGTGAGCGTCTTGGCCAGGAACAGAAAATCGGAGGCCATGGACAATGCATCGCCGAGAGGAACGCCGCGAGTGACGTGGAACAGTGGTTGATCCGCGCAGTAGATCGCGGGTGTCAGGCCGATGGTCTTGAGTTCGGGTTGTTCGCTCATTGGCCACCTCCGAGGAGGGAGAGGCAATGGGGGAGGGCGTTACGCGATTGGGGATTGCGTAGAGGGGAAAGCCAAATTTCAAACGGATTTGTCTTGGTCATGGTCAACATCCTTGATTTGAGGAGCTGCCACGAGCCTTCTCACGGGCTTGGGTGACAGCCGTGCGCGGGGTGAGAAACCGGCAATCAAGGCAACCGGTAGACCCGAAGGTCTCCCACGCACAGCCGCCATAAAGCCATATCGCAGACGAAAAAAAACGCCACGACAGGTTTTGGGGCGCTTTGCGCCTTGATTGTTTCGGGCTCTCACACCCGGTCGCTGAATTGGCAGCGACAGCGGAAGGGTATCGTGCAGTCACAACTGGTGCAACCATCAATCGAGCAGTACATGACCTGCCGCCGAGAAGATGGTGGGGCGAAGGGCGTTTCGTTTTGAATTTCCCTTTTTTAGGAACCAGGCACGAACGGGTATTTGCCTTATCTCCATTGTTGTCGCCTTTTTCCGCCTACTTTGTGGGATTTTTCCTGATTTTCTAGGCCATCTTGAGTTTCCTCTCTGTCCGCGTATTTTGCGCTAAGCCGCTCATCCCGAGCCGGCTTAGCGATCGTTAACAGTGGCGCGCTTTCCATCATTGGGGAGCCCTTAGAGAGGGAGATCAGCAATGGCCAAAGGACATTTCATTCGCCTGGGTGACGAGACCACTTGCGGCGGAAAGGTTTTAGAAGCCGACACACGTGTCATGATGTTTGGTATTGCCCATGCGCGTGAAGGTGACCGCGTTTCCTGCGGAAAAAACGACGAAACCTACAAGATCGTGGGAGGCGTCTCCTACATTAACAGTCATGGCAGGATCGTGGCGGGCTCGCTGGACAGCTACAGCACCTGCCCGTGCAGAGCCAGGTTGATCCCGTCGGTTTTCACCGCCAGTTATGAGTCGAGCCACAGTGCTGCGCCCCAGGCCACAAGGGCCGCGTCCCAACCGACCACACCTCTCGCCGGCAATTCGGCAGCGCCACGATCAACCGGTTTCGCGTCCGCGTCGAGCACACCCAAGCCAGTGTCCTCGGGAAGTGCAGCCGCCCAGGAACCGGGCTTCTACATCGTGCCCAAAAGCACCACCCGCGAAGAGCTGGAAGCCTCCTTGTTCACCCTGCGTGACCCGGCGGTTATGGGTAAATTCAAGCTACTCAACCCGTACTTGCGCGACGTCAAGGCCGGTTCGATGATCGTGCTGAGCGACCCCAAAAATTACCAATGCACCCGTGAAGAAGCCCTGCTCATGGATGTAGCGGCCAGGACCAACCAAATACTAGAAACGCTCAGCCCGGAAGAAGCGGACTTCATGGTGCAACACCGTGATGCCATTCAGACCTTCCTGGGACATGGCTCGACCGCAATCGGCGTTGGTGCGAGTGTACTCAAAAACAATCTGGATAACGTCAGCGACACCCTGAAAAAAATCGAAGCGTTGCATCAGCATTCATTTCTGCGCGATGGCCACCTGAACTCACCGACGTTTCTGGCAGAGCGCCAAAAACTGCTCGCTCAACTCGATATCCACATGACGAGTCTGACGCGCAAAGGTATCGGTTTCCCCGACCATCCCAATTTGAATCGTGCAATGTTCCTTTCGCCTCCCACTCTAGTTCATCGATGGACTGACGCTGGCGGCGTGGGGCGGATACCGGGATATGCCACTCATCTGGAGGGTGTGGCCAGGGCTTCCAAGTACCTCAAATACGGTGGCTGGGTTGGCACTGCGGTCGGTGGAGGGGCGTCGGCCCTGAAGGTGCAGGATGTGTGTTCGGTGGGAAAAACCGAAGCATGCGAACGAATCAGGTTCACGGAAACGGGGAGTTTTGCTGGGGGGATCGCTGGTGGTGCCATGGCAGGTGCATTACTAACTACTTCTGCAGTTGGCGGGCTTTGCATTGGGCTGGGGGTAGCGACAGCAGGTGTCGGTCTCCTGGCGTGCAGTGTCATCGCGGTTGGCATTGGTTCTTTTGCTGGCGGCACGCTTGGTGAGATGGGTGGCGAAATAATCGGCGAACTTGTTTATGAGAATTTGAAATGACTACTGCGGAACTGGTTGTCGGCAGTTCGTGTGGAGTTGTGCTCATCAGCATGTTTGTCTGGCTCGCAGTTGCGCTATATCTTGGCTACACAAAAACCGATGTGTTGCTGAATTCTTTCAAAAACAGTTCTTCAGCCATAACCCTTTCCACACGCATATACAAGGGCCCTTGGGGAAAGCTCCAGTTAGTGGGTTCAGCATGCAGCGTCCTTACATTCCCCCGCTTTTTTGTAAAACACGGTATCGCCGGTGCTGAAGATATAGAAAGCTTTCCCGTTTCACTCAGGCGCAAGCTCATCGTGCTTATGTGGAGTGCTGTAGGACTATTTACCTCCTTAGCGTTACTCGTGACGTTGTGGAAATCAGGAGTGCTCAAGTGATGTGACTGTGGATTTATGTTGTTGTGTGGTCGGAAGGTGGATGGCTTAAGGCTAGCCAGTTTCGCGATGGTGGAGCCAACGCTAAGGAATCAAGTTATCGAGCGCAAGTAATTCGGCAGGCCTTGGAGAGTAATTAGTTAAAATTTATAGTCGTAGGGGGTGCGAAAAGGTGACGTGCAAAAAGGTGACAGATTTATTTCCTTGAAAATAAATCTGTCACCTTTTTCACTAGTCACCTTTTTCACTAAGAGCCCTATGCGTGGCTGCGCCACGCACTTGAACGCCTGCCGCAGGCAACCTCGGTTGAAGATTACGAAGCCTTGCTGCCTTGGAACTGCTCGCCCGCATCGCCTCTCTAAGCGTGCCGCCTATTTTTGAATAGGTGGGGTTCATGGAGCGCTAACAAAGCACCGGGTCAAACACCGCACCTTGATGTCCAGTTCGACCAGAGCGGCGACGTCGTCGATGGATTTTCGGAAGTCGACGGGCTTGGAGTAGAGATAGACTTTTTCGACTTTTGCGTCGGGACGCATCATGAGCTGCTGGCTCCGGAAAGGAATCGGGAGCACAGCATCGGGGATCAGGTGGTGACTTTAATGTGGGGTTTATGGAGCGCTTACTTTTATAGTGCTGTTAGTGCACGATGAATTTTTGTTGCTATTTCGTCGCTTCCGAAAAGCCTTCTCCTAAAATGGGGGTTTCATTAGTGAGAAATTTGGCTGCAACATAGTATGGTAATACGTGGCTTAAAAAGAATTTGAATGAGCTCCATGTTGAAGTTATGAAAAGTAAAGCACTTGCGAACGCTATGGCAATGTTTCCAATATCAAATCTAAAACTAAGCCAGCTGCATACAAAAACGGTTATCAATATTTCTGCGAAGTTCTGGCGTCGACGTAAGATTTTTGAGTTTTCAGATAGTTTTGAAGAGGATTCTTTTTCAATATATTTTAAAGCGGTTTCATCTCCCTTATTTATAGTCCGAAATTTTTCCACTAGCTTTACAAGGTGTGTATCAAGCGAGTGAGATAGGCAGAATAGATAAAACATGAATTCAGTGAGTGCTCTGACTCCCGTAGTGATGACATAAACAAAAATCAACGATGAAATAATGATTATTATGCTCATGTCAGGGAGTACGCCATTTTTTATATCGAACAGGCTACTTATTGGTACCCCACTCAAACCTTTGAATAGCGATGTTTCCTTCATGTCGTAATAAACATATATGGAGCACAAATATAGTGCCCAGCACAAAATATTGGATAAGGAGAATTTATATTCAAACTCGTCTAAAAAGCGTTGCTTGCAGTATTCAATTAATTGTTCCATTGTGTTAGTCCAATAAAGAAAATATCACCTGCTGTCGCATCAAATGCGCCACCTTCGTAAATTGGGCATCCGACAAATTTAAGGTGTTCTGGGCTGCCGAGATAGTTCTTTATGTTTAGGAAGGATGCCTCGTCGGCGAAATGTAATTTTATTGATTTCCCATTGCTGATATTGGTTACAGTTCCGTTTTTATTTTTATGGTCTAGCTCGTGAACGACTACTTCGAATGAGAGTGGTTCACCAAGGTTTCGCTTGGAAACTACAGCGTGAAAATTTTGGCTATTGATTTTGTTGAAAGAAAATTTTGTCGTCGAGGTTTCGGGCGTTATTTCTAATTCAATCGTGCTTTTTCCCGCGCCTGGGGAACGAATTATCCCTAGTATCTGATCGATTTCTTTGTTAATGGCGCGGTCGCCATAGGGATTTAATGAAGGCTTGAAAGTTTCATATCCAAGTGGCTCATAAATTCCAGCTGTTATTTGTTGGGATCTTATCGACGCTTGTTCGGCTAGAGTGCCAGCATTTACCAAACTAGCCTGTTTTGATTTCTCAATAGCTGGGCTTATTGCGTTTATCATCCGGCTCAAGGTTTGCCTGATTTTTGGGCTGTCATTGATAAAATCTATAACAAACCCACCTTCTTGAGGTGCCTGTGACCAAAGAGCCGTCTCGACGTAATCCTCTTTGGACATACGAGCATTTTTCCAGACCTGCCCATATTTGGTGTCTAGGTATGCTCGATCAACTGCGGCTTGAAGGTGGTGCAGACTTTTACCAAGAGTACGTAGAGTCACACGATGTTGTTTTGTGATTTCACCGTCAAAATGGATCAGAATTTTACTCATCATTCATCCGTGGAGTAATGGCTAATTGCCGCTCAGCGTGTCCCATTTTTCTTTCAGTTACAAGTCAATGTGCGCCATCCGGCGCGGTCCATGAATACGGGGTTCGCCTCTTCGGGCAGTCTCATTACTCACTGAATTTCTTTCAAGTAGTCCATAAGCGCAATGAGCGGAGTATCAAGCTGCTCCATTGTCAGCGCATTACTAAAATCAGCGAACAGCCTATGCAGCTCGCGCCCCAGCAGCGTTTTAGCACCGCCTACTGCGCCCAGCGCCAACCCAACACACTCACCCACCTTCACCTGAATCCCCTCAACATCCCCCCGCCGCACCAGCAACTCAAACACATCCCGCTGGTAATCGCCCATGACCAGATCGTCACGCAAAATCGGGCTTGAATCTTCCGATTCGTAAGCCAGTTTGAGGGAGAAGAGGGCGACGGTTTCCAGGTGCAATTCCATGGAGGGAATCCTTGTGAAATGTTCCGCGGACGTGGCCCGCGTGGAAGAGAAGCAAGATCAAGAGATCGCAGCCTTCGGCAGCTCCTACACAGGTCGGTGGGGTGTCAGGCACATTATCGCGGGCGAAAAAAAAGGCCTTGCTAAGCAAGGCCTTTCTTAATTTTGGTGCCCGAGGGAGACTCGTGCGTTCCATATAATTCGTGCCTTGTAGCGAGATTGTACAATTAGGGATACAGGTAGGGATACAGGGTTTGCTTTGGTGCGGATACGTTTTTGCTTTTGCTCCGACTATCTCCAAAGCCTTCCCAAGCGAAGTGTTGTCCTACCAAGGCCTATCCGGCAGGTTCCCCCGGTGGTAATTTCATGTTGCCACCATTGGCCAAAAACACTCGGGGATCATTCATGCTAGAAGCGCTGTTAGAAAAGGGATTTTTACCTCGAGAATTACCACCTTTGTTTTCCTCAGCAACCTTAGGTTACGTTGGACGATTTACGGGGCAACTGCCCGAAAATTTGACGAAGGTTCAAGCCGTTTGGACGCAGCCGATGCATCATAATTTGTCGAGAGTAGGTGGGCTTCGTCGGCGTCTCACCATCCCAAATCCGTCAAATTACTTTCGACTCGCTAATGTTTTTGCCACACACAACGCTCAGCTGGCAACAGAATGGGCGAAATCACCGTTCTCTCATACTCGCCCTCAGTATGACCCTCAAGGGTTGAGAGCAATTGCGTCCAGTGCCTCGGATCGAGCTATCGCACGTGCAATTACTCGTGTCGGAGCCAGATATATTCTGCGAGCAGATATATCGCAATTTTACTCATCTATTTACACACATACGATTCCATGGGCTTTACACACTAAGGCAATTGCAAAAGCACGCCCCCGAGATCTTACTCTCTGTGGGAATGTTATAGATAAAGAGTTGCAGGCATGTCAGTCGGGTCAGACTAAAGGGATTGCGATAGGGCCAGATACCTCACTTGGCATTGCTGAGTTATTGCTTAGCTCGATCGACGCGAAATTAGTCTCTGAATGTAAAATTGTTGGTGGTGTTAGGTTTATTGATGATATTGAGTTGTCTTTTTCGACATTGTCCGATGCTGAGAATGCACTAATTATGCTGGAGGCGCAGCTGTATGAGCGGGAGCTCCAGCTTAATGGTAATAAAACGGCTATTTTTGAATTGCCTAGTGAGCTTGAATCAATTTATGTTAGTAAGTTAAGGCCAATGATTCCGGCGTATCATGGTGCGTCGTCATTTGAGTGGATTGACTATTTTAATAGCGCATTCGGGCTTGCTCGTCAAAATCCGACTGAAGGGGTCCTTCGATATAGTATCGCGGCTCTTAAAAGTGTGACGGCAGCAGATGGGCAGTGGGAGTTGGCCCAAAGTCTTTTATGGCAATGCATTGCGTTAGACCCAGGATGTTTGCGTATTGTTCTTGATGTCTTGCTTCTGAATATGGAACACGGTGGGCATGCCCTCGACAAAAATATTGCTTCTCGGGCAATTAACGCGTTAGTTCAAGCTAGTGCTCCAGTTGGTCATGGTAGCGAAGTTGTATGGAGCGTATGGGCATGTATGTTATTAGGAATAGCCTTAAGTGATGTATCCCAAACTGTTATTTCCCGTATGGATGATGGTTGTGTAGCTACTGCTTCAATGCGTGCGCGAGAGGTGGGAGTTTTCGATCCTGGATTCACGTCTCTATTGTGGGAGGGATGGCTAGTTGATGATTGCTTTGAGCAGGATCATTGGCTGTTTGCATATGAGTGCTATCGTCGCGACTGGCTTCCACATCTAGTAAATGCCTCAAATATTATCGCTGATCCCGTCGCAAAATTATTTAAGAACCTCGATGTCACATTTTTGGATATAGATGCTCCGCATACCTATAAGCCAAAAGCCGCTGTGATTGGAGACGAGGATGGTGGTTATTGATTCCTTACAGGTTCTGATAAATATAGCGCTGGGGACCCTGCACACTTTAGAAATACACGGGGTCGGAAACCCGCGGGGTCCTGTTAGTGGTAGTCGCCCCAGCTTACTGAAATTTCAACCTTGAAATTGAAACGATTTTGAAGAAAAACGAAGATCGTTACCGCATCGGTAACGGTAGCCTGAGATCATCCATTTGATAATGCATGCAGTTCACCGGGCTAACCTGCTCACTAAGTTGGGAGTTTTTCCGCTAACAAGGTTCTGCGGGTTTCCGGCTACGTGTCGAGTAAAATTTTGCTAGGGCCCTTCGGATGTCGTGATCACACATTGGTATCGCCGTCTCACGCTGATGGCGACCTAACCGACGGGGTGCTGGGGCCAAAAATAAATGATGTTACGTCTGTTACAGGTGTCACGAGCAAGGCTAACTAATTGAATTTATTAGGTATTATTGTCGTTACACAGTGTGTTGAGCTTTATAAGCGGTGGGTGTTACTACGCGGTTGGTGTTACAACAGAATGCAGGATCTTTGGCTGGCGGATTTGAGCTATCGAGCAGCGCTGCTGCCTAACTAGGTAGCTACAATGATGGTGGGCTCATAGGCAGGTGTATTTACGAAACAAACGAAATTCGGTGATGGCCTGGAGTAAGGTATATTGTTTTTTACCGAAACATGATTTGTCGGGATTTGCGTGAGTTCTGTTATTGGTAGGCATGGTTTATCGCTCATTTTGAGCAAGTGGAGGATGTTCTGGCGGACTTATCAGCATTGTCGGATAACTATGATGGCGTGACAACACACGTTATTTTTTTGCACGGTTTGGATGGAGACAAAGAAAAAACATGGCTGTCTAGCCGCGCGCCGTTCGAACTTTGGCCTTGCTGGCTTTCGATAGACTTTAAACATGTTGGAGTCTGGAGTATTGGCTACGATTCGGCAGCGAGCAGGTGGCAGGGTTCGAGTATGCACTTGCCAGATAGAGCAGAAAATATCCTACCGCTTATTTTGGCAGAACGACGTTTAACCGGCGGTAATATCATCTTCGTGGGTCATAGCCTAGGCGGTTTAGTAATAAAACAGCTTCTAAGAAGTGCAGAAAGAGATAAGTCGCGGAATCGTATAACAGAATCATTTTTGCACCGAGTACGGCGTGTGGTCTTTCTGGGTACACCTCATTTTGGTGCTGGTCTGGCTAATTTTGCTAAAATTTTTGGTCCCTTACTACGACGTTCCTCTTCGACCAAAGCTCTTGAACGTAACGATCCATATCTCCGTGATTTAAATAACTGGTATAGACAATATTGCATAGAAAACAATGTAGAAAACCTCATACTTACCGAAACTCGGTCGATAAGTCTGTGCGGCGTAAAGCTGCCGGAATGGATTGGTCATATTGTCCTGCCGGATAGCTCTGATCCAGGAGTAAATAGTGTTCCGATCCCTATAGATGCAGATCATATACTTATTTCTAAACCTCCTAGTAGAGAGGCGGAAGTTTATGTGCATGTCGGGAATTTTGTATGTAAGCCATTCGAGATGATGCACAAAGATGTTCTGATTTCCGAAGATATCAAAAAGCAAACGACGGCAATCAGCTTATTAACTGAGGCCTCCGAAAGGCAGGCGGAAGCTTTTGGGGAAGTGCGCAAAGCAATAAACTCCGTTGAATTATTGGCGGCTCGACCTAAAGATTTAGATGGTGAATCCACAAAAATTATTGATGCTGAAGCAAAACAACGACTCCTGTTAATCTTGAAAACGCGGTTTTTCGTTGGATTTGATTTGCACGCGCAAACTAGAAAGCTCGTAGACGACATCCAAGGTGGTGATTTGGCTAGAGCATCAACTTCTGTGAAGGTGGAGGTGCTAAGTTGGTGCGCTCGCTTTTTGTCGGTAATTGATCTCCAGTTGGCGAAGGATATCTTACAAAGTATCGAGCATTCTAAAGGCGGCGAAGCGGTCGTAATAGCTAAGGCCTTTGTAGACGCAAACAATGGTGCATTTTCTTCGGCGCTTGAGTCCTTAAGCAACTTAAAGACTATAGTCGCAAGGTCGGCAGCTTTTATATTGGTGAGAAATAAAGAAGGTTTCGATGCAGCTTTAAAGTGGTTCAAAAGCTCTGGGTTAACTTCAAATGATTTGGACGCCGATGGTAAATTTTTTCTAGTTCAAAGTTTTATTGATAGAGAGGACTGGGGGGGCGCCTTACAAACGATCGAGTCAACAACCGAATCTGAATATGACATTGCCCCAGCTCTAATCCACTTGGCAGCAATTACACATTTAGCCCAGGCGGTTCCAGAAGAACTACGTGCGCAAATAATTTATACGCCCCCCTTTGAAGCTAAAATTTTTCCCTTAGCCGGCGACCAAAATGCAATTCAGCATAGGCGTAAAGCCCAAGAGCTTTTCGAGAAAGGAGCTAATTATGCAGCTGTATTAGGTGCTGTTGATGCATCAAATACTGCCAGTGACAGCGCATTGTGGCTTGCTCTTAGAGATCAAGATCGCTTCGATTTGGCACGCAGCGAGCTTGAAAAAAGCATGAGAGACCCAGATGCTTCATTGAGACGCTTCCCGCTAGCGCTTCAGTTCGGATTGAACATTGACTTAGTCGCTCTTGAAAGGGAAATTGAGCGAAAAACAGCATTAAGTGGAGGGAGATCTGCTGATGCTGCTGTTGCTAGGTTTGCGCTTGCATTTAAGCAGAGTAGTCCGCGGGAAGTAGCAGCGTATATTGACCGGCATAGAGCTCAACTACTGGAACAGCTGAATTACAAGGCAGTTGGCTTTCTAGAAATAGACATGTTAATTCAGTCTGGTCAAAAGAAATCTGCTGAAAAACGGCTCGAAGATCTTGTTGGTAAAGGATTGACTGAGCTTGAAAAGATTCGAATGGAAAGACTTGTTTTTGAAGCCCCTGATACAGATTCAATTGCACACCAAATTGCCTTGTATGAATCAAGCAAATCAATAACAGATTTAAATAACTTAGTATTGATGCTTGAAACGCAACAGGACTGGGTTAAGTTGCTTGAGTATGGCCGTGCTAAATTCGATCTTACCCATGATGTTGTTGATGCAAAACGTTACGTCATATCACTCTATAATGCTGGAAAGCTAAATGAGCTTCTAGAGTTTTTGAGCGAATTTTCTATATTTTTAGAGCAGTCAGAGGAAGTTCAAAGGCTTCGTTGCTGGAGCTTCTATGAAAGCGGTTTGTTACTAGAAGCTCGCGATGCGCTCCAACAACTAAAGAGGAGTTTCAGTGATTCGAAGCAACACATGTTGACGATCAATATTGCCGTTGCTTCAGGCGATTGGGAATCACTACAGGTTAATGTCGAGGAAGAGTGGAATTGTAGGAATGAAAGATCCGCAAAAGACCTAATCCAGGCAGCTAAGCTTGCACAGCTTATCGAGTCGCCTCGACTAAAGGAGTTGGTCTATGAGGCCGCGCAAAAAGGTGCGGCAGATCCCGCTATTTTGATAGCATGTTATGGCATTGCCACAGAGTGTGGATGGGAAGAAAGTGACAAGGTCTTTAGCTGGATGCAAGCGGCCAGCGATATGTCAGACGAGAGCGGTCCTGTTCTGAAGATGACTTTGCAAGACATCGTCGATAGGCAACCAAGCTGGGAGAGTCAAGCAAGCGAAGCGTATGAAAAGCTATCCAAAGGTGAAATTCCAATATTTGCGGCTGCTCGTTTAAATAATCAAGGTTTATTGAGTTTTTTCCTAAGTCCTGCCCTAAGCAATCAGAATAAAGCAGATGTCAGAAAGCGGAGTATTATCTTTGCCTTTTCGGGCTCTAGAAACGTTGTTGATTCTGAGCCAAAGAAAATTGCTATGGATGTTACAGCATTAATTACGTCGGAGTTGTTGGGTGTTACACCTTTGGTTTTTGACACCTTTAGTGAAATTGTTATATCACATAGTCTATTGGGATGGCTATTTGAGCAGAAAGGGCGTCTGTCATTTCACCAGCCAAGCAAAGTAACGGAAGCACATGAGGTGCGACAATTAATTTCACTCGGTAGCCTTAAGCGATATGAGGCAACGATGTTAACTCCAACTCCATTATCTATAGAGGTAGGGGAAACATTGGCGTCAATGCTTACAGATGCTTCTGCTGAGCTCCCCGACGGTGGAGTGCAGCGTCTAGTGGTGCACCCTGCCCCAGTGCACAGGATAGGTACTCTAGTGCAGGAAGAAGCTGACCTGGCCGCATATCAAGGTAAACTTTGTAATTGCCAGGCGGTGATAGAGAAGTTGATAGAGCGAGGAGTTTTAACTACAACTGAAGCGCATATTTGTACAGAGTTTCTTTCTTCTCGAGAACGGCCATGGCCTGGTGCTCCGCAAATAAAAGACTCAGCGCATTTATATTTAGATGATCTGACTGTTTCATATTTTCAGCATCTGAAACTCCTGCCGAAACTATGCAGGGCGGGGCTTACAGTTTTTATTTCTATGCGTGAAATTACAGAGTCGGATGAGCTTATCGATCACGAAAATCAAGCTTATCAAGCTGCGGCAGTAGTAGAGAATCTTCGGAAAAAACTGCGAGATGGTATTAACTCTCGAAAAGTAATAGTTGGAAAATTAGACAGGGTAGAGGACGAGGCTCAAGAGAGCCCCATGCGCTCTCACCCTTGCTTGGCGATTCTAAATGTAAATATGCCGGTAGATGCAATTGTCTCCGATGATAGATATATAAATAGATATGTAACGATTGAGGGAGGCGGAATTCCGCGCAGCTTACTCACAACTCTAGATATATTGGGTTTTCTGAAAGCGAAAGGTGCGATCAGTGAAGTGCAACTTGTGGAGTTCAAGACGCAGATGCGTCGTTTCGGGATGGCTCTTATACCTCTCGATCCAATTGAGCTGCAATATCACTTATCAGAATCAAAAGTTATTGGTGGTAAGATTGTCGAGAGTGCTGGGCTGAAAGCAATACGCGAAAACATACTTCGCGTTAGAATGACTGATGTGTTGCAACTTCCTCAAGAGTTACCTTGGTTAAATTCACTCTTCGAGGCGGGTTTTGAGGTCATGAAATTGCAGTGGTACGAGGGAGTCGATGAAAGCATTGCCAGAGCAAAATCCAGCTGGCTCATGGATATTATGGATATACGGAAATGGGCACATCGGCTAACTGAGGAAGATGCAAAATTAGATGGGCGTTACGAATCGCAACTAATGGCGTTAATGATTTTACCTAACCATAGTTCTGCGTCGGTTCGAGCGGCTTATTGGAATTGGCTAGAGCATCGGGTGTTGTTAGAAATTAAAGAAGAGAATCGTCCGCTTTATAAAGATCTGGTTTTGAGAGCTGCGCGAGTAATTGAACACGGACTTTGTAATCTACCAGACGTGGGGAATGAAGATGAGTGATGCCAAGTATACTTCCCATATTGATTTGGTATTAAGTTTGTTTCCTGGGGTCATAAGGGAATCATTGGTTGATGATGTTGACTTTAAGAAACGTATTGGGATGCAAACCTTTTCAATATTGACGTTAAAAGAAGTTGAAGCGTCTTTCGATAGCAAGATTTTTTTTGATGTTGTTCGAGAAGCATTGGCAGATTCAAAGATAAAGCAGGAAGTGCTTGATGAACAAGGGCGTGCGTGGGAGTTAAGTATATCGGCGAATGATGGTCGCGAATTTACTCTGCTGGAGCTTGAAGATAAAAAAGTTAGGCTTCCCTACTTTTGGCCGTTATCGCCATTTAAGTCAGTTCGTATGAGCGCTCTATCGAGAGAGGCAAAATTAATTAATTTACACGGATCCGCCTTAAAATACTGGCATGAATTGATGTCTTTGGCGCCTCTTGAGGTAGAAGCCTATAATGATTATCGTGAAGACGTAGCGCTAACTCCTTTAAGTTTTTCTGAATGTTTATCTGAGAGTATTGAATCTGGACGATGTACTTTAAGTGACTTGGTCCCCCTTGATGTGCGTTATTATGAGAGGTTAGTTGGTTGTCCATTGTTGGAAGATGATCTTTCAACTTATGTGGCCGGAGGAGCAAAGACTCACAGTGATCAACTCATACATTGGTGCCATACTAGGGGGTTGGAGCTGTCGTTACTTTCTTCTTGCCACTCCTCACTGATTTCAAATATTGACTTGAGTGCTTTGCCAATTGAGGACGTGGTGTCAGCATTTAAATCAATTGAGTTGCGAGGGGACTTTTTTTCAAAGCTTGGTGCTATTGAGTTAGGGTTAACTTTTTTGGATAAGCGTCCAGAGCTTGAGTCGATTTTAGAGGTTTTGGTCGACGAGGTTTTAGAAGATAATCCTGATGATGCTTCAGGGCGGTTTTCATTTCTCTCGGGCTTGATAGTCCTAGTGATTGGTGAGTTAGCTAGAACTAAGATTTTTTTCAATAGGCCTCCATACTGGGTTAGGCTCGCTGCAATCGCTCACGCGTCTCAAATTGAACGAGTATATGTTGCAACTAAAACTATTCCTGATGAGTTTGCGAGTTGGGTATATGGATTGCGGGGATCACTTTTTTTTCTGCAATCTCTCATAGATATGAGATTGGAGCCTAGGTGGCAGCCAGATTTTATCTCGCCAAATCAACTTAAGTCAGAGTTTCTCGGACGGATAGCGAACATTGCTACTATTAATCAAGATAAAGTCTCATCTTTGCGGTTAAGAAGGCTTTTAATTGATGAGGATAGCGGTGGTAAACAGAAGCTTCTGACATTCCCACATTCTTTTCTGCCAGGGCCTTTAGAGGGGGGGCATGCTTCAACCTCAGAAATGCCGAGGGAGCTTTTACGAGACTTAGAAGCCCAGCTCGCGGCAGATGGAGTAAGCCCTGATTCTTTCTCGTCCCTAGTTAATTGTTCACTCTTGTTTAATATTACTTCTGATCATGCTCGTTTAGCCGCGACTGCATTAAGGAAGGTTAAGTATCAGCTGCAGCAGACTGTTACTGATCCAAAAGTTTTTTCATTGATCAGTGGTCTGGCTACTGTGGCAGCTGTAACTCGTAGCAAAGAGCTTGCAGATGAAGTAAGGATTTTAACCAGGGTGACTAGAAGACAAAAAGGTGCAGATATAAGTCTGGAAGATGAGATGAGGATTGCTATGATCGCAGCCGCTTCTATAAAGGATATTATTGGTTGGGCAAAATTTGCAGGAGATTGGTTAACGGAAATTGCATTTGAGGCTAAGGTTCGAGAAGAATCAATCCGATTGTTGGCACATGTTAGGCTGCTTATAAAGCTACAGCCTGAGCTAGCGGTAACATGTGCCAAAGCGGAAGCCGCGTTGTCTGCAAGTGTGGAAGGTTAGTGTCAGTGGGTGCTGTTGGAATGTTGAGCGGGTAAGTATGCGTCGGAACTCTCAATTGAGCTCCGCTTTAGTGCTATTCTTTTTTTCTCAAACGAAGATCAATGTAATCTATTTCGGCTTTTATCGCATTTGTGGTGAGGCTCTGTATTTTGGTGCGTTTATCTGCTTTGATGTCAATTATCTGAAGCAATGCAATCAGGTGGGATTTTCTTGCTTTCAGAGTATCGGAGAGGGATAAGCTGTTCTGTATTGGAGTATTCAAGGTATTAGTCCTCACGGTGTCCTAAACAGCCCGCGTACGCAGGCTGTTTCAGGTGAGACGATCGTTATATCGCCAGCAAGTCTTGCACTGTGTGTTGACGCGCACGCTCTGACAGCTCATGCCAGTTCCAGCTGTGGAAGTTTTCCCCCTGTTCTGGAACGACCAGCTTCATGAGTCCGATCTGGTCATGGTTGAGTAGATTGTAAGAGGCCCAAAGCTTGCCCCCCACATCGAACAACGTTTCGGCCGCTTCGTTCCACTGCTCCTCCAGGCTCATGTGAGCTAGCCGGATGGCGTCCTGCTCGATCTTTCTGTGTTCCTGTTGGGCTTCGGTGATGTGTTCTTCCACCGTAACCAGTTCCTGCTCCAGCGCCGTGATGATCAGTTGTTGACGTCGGTGGTGCTCGGTTGCCGTTGCAAGGCACTTAGCGGCCTTTTGCGCATCGGCATTGGCGCTAGTTTCGCCTTCGGTGTCGCCCCAAGCGACCGCTTGTGCATACGCCGTCGCCGCATATGTCTCGGCCTGCCGTGCCTTCGCTAAATCCTCTTGAGCCTGCTGACGGATATGATCCAGTCGAGTACTGAGACTTACACGTTTTTCGTTGAGCTCTTGTTCGTCGGCTTTCCAGTTCGCCATGGAATCTATGTAGCTCGCCATCAAGGTTTCTCGGTTGGCGAGGTTCTCCCGACGGTGAATCTTCCGATCCAGCATGTGGATCTCCAGGTTCAGCGAATCAAACTTCCTTTTCCGTTCGTTGTACTGATCCCGCACTTCGCGTTCCCGACCCTGTTCAATGATTTCGGTACTTTCCAGCGCCGCCTCAAGGGGAATCATTTCAGTTCGAACACTTTCCATCTCGACGCTCAGTCGTCCGCGGAGCTCTTTCAGATCTTGGATTTCGTTCATCCGTATTGTCTCTTTGCAATCCGATTGTTCGGTCGTTTCGCGGCTCTCCAGGGCCACTTCATCGGGAAGCGGTCCTGCTTGGAGATTCTCTATCTCAATGGTCAATGGTTCGCGGCGCTCTTTCAGTTCTTGAATCTCGTTCATCTGGATGGTCTCTAAGCAATTAGATTGTGGGTTGGTTGAGCGGCTGGCGAGGCCGGGAATGAGCCGGCGCTACCTCGATCAGGAGGGATGCCCTCAGGCAGCCCGAGCCTCGCCCTCATCCGTTCCCGGAATCGTCTTCACGATGTAGCAGCGTTGCGGGCCGAGGCCGGGCAACCGGACCAAACTCGACGCCTTGCCGTCGCTCCCCGGCTCCAGCACGCCGAGTTGCAGCAGTTCCTTGTTCACAGCGCTGATGTTCATGCCCCGGAAGATCTCGGAGCGCCACATCTCAGGTAGCACGTAATAAGTATTGGTGGTGTGTATGGTGTCGCCCATCCCGTGCTCCAGCGCCTTGCGAAAGCCAAGCCGGTCGATGGTGCGCGGGCCGTGTTCGTCGATCTTTGCTGCCGCCGACTCCCAGCGGGTGAAGCGACTTTCGCCGAAGCGCTCGATGACCTGGCGCAGCCGCGCCAAGATCGCATCACCCTCAAAGTTACCGGCGCCGCCACGCTCGTTTAACCAGGCGTTCAAACACACTCGGGCCGCAGTAGTTGCGGTTCCATCAGGCCAGCCGGTGATGCCCATGGCTGTGGCCAGCTCGCCCGCTGCAGCGGCGAGGCCGAAGCGAGCTGCAGCGCGGTGTGCCTGTCCGCTGGCGGAAGCCGGGAGCGATTTGGCGATAAAACCCTCCAGCGTGCGGCGCAGGATGACGGACCAGCCGTGACGCTTGCCGGGTTCGCACAGTGCCGTAAGGAAGGCAGTGAGCGGAGTGCCGTAGTAGTTCGCTACCCGTGCCTTGAGCGCGTCAGATAACGCTGCCGCATCTTCAAAGCCGTTGAGCGCGTCGAACATGCCGAGGCCCTTGCTCGCATCGGCCGGGACGGCGAGCATGCGCACTTCCATGCCCGCTTTCAGCTCCTTGTTGGCCTCAGCCATGTGCTGGGCCAAGGTCTTCTCGCCCGTGGAGAGGAACAGCAAGCGCCACTCCTGTACCTGGCGGCCTGCTTGGCCTCGATCATTGGCGCGAGCCTTGCCGGTGCCATTGCCGAGCATGTAGACCGTCTCGCCGATGATGCGCGGATCGCACATGCCGATTTCGTCCAGTACCAGGAGGCCGTCGGAATGCGCGGCGGCAATGGATTCCAGCGCGTTGTCGGTGGAGCGCCATGAGCGCACCAAGCGCGGTCCGCCGTAGATCGAGGCGGCAACTTGCAGGTGAGTGGTCTTGCCGCCCGAGCTGTCGCCGTACAGATGAAAGCCGCCTGACTCATGACCGAGCATGTGCAGCAGGGGACCCGCGAACGCCACACCAACGACAAAGGCCAGGCGATGATTACCGATGCATAGCGCGCCGATCTGTTGCTGCCATTGCTCCAGCGTGCCCGCTTCGCTGATGGGCGGAAGCTGCGCACCGGCCTCGTAGAAGTGCAGGTGTTCGTTGTGCGTACCGACTTGCCGCTCAGGCAGTAGAAAGGCGCTGTCGTGCCAACCCAATCGGGTGACCAGTCGCGCACGCTGTGCACTGTCGAAGCCGCCGAGGTAGCTCTGTAAGTCGTTGCGTGCGTTGCGTCCCGAACGGCTACCGGCGAGTCGTAGCCCCATGTCCACCAACGGACCGAGCACGTCTTTGCCGAAGTCGCCGGTCATGGTGCGCGCCGGGATGTTCCAGCGCTTCTTGGTGCCGTCTGGATCGTCGAACTCGACCAGCAAGCCCCAGTTGTAACCCTTCTCGTCACGTGTACGAGCAAGGATCGCTAGAGGCGAGCACACCGGGCGTGCCTCGCCGTCGTCGCCAGCATAGAACACGCCCTCGGGTGTCAGGCGAAAACCACCGGGCATCAGGTCATTTTTCGATTTTACGGGTCGCTTGGCCGCCGCTTTCGTTTTCGATTCTGGCTTGGTTTCAGCCTGCTCCGTTGCCGACTTTTCCACAGCCAAACCAAACAGTTCACCGCTGTTTTCCAGTTCGGTGAAATGGGCCGCTGTCCAGCCTTTGGCGAGTGCATCGGCCGCGTCGTCGCCATCGTCCCATTGACCACCTTTGGCGAAGGCGGCGCGTTCGTTCTTCAGCGTGGGCTTGCGTTTGAACACGTCCAGCGCGATGACTCGGACCGAGGCGGCGCCGATTCCGCGCAGCTTCTCGGCTACGGTTTCCATGCAGGCCTTGCCGCTGTCGTCATTGTCCGGCCACAACACAACGTCGCGACCCTTGAGTGGTGTCAGGTCGGCTTTGTGCCAAGAGTTGGAGCCATTCGGCCAGCAGGTGGCCACGTAGCCCGATAGCAGTTCAGTAGCGGCGTCGGCGGCTTTCTCGCCTTCGCACAGAACAACCGGTGCGTCGCCGCGCTGGGCCAGTTCATCAAGGCGTAGCAGGGGACGCGGATCTGGCAGACCCTGCCAGCGCCATTGCTTGGTCTGGCTGTCTGCGCGCTGACACCACGTCAATGGCGCAAAGACCTTCTTCGGCTTGCCGTCTTCATCGGGGCCGAGGTCAAAGCGGTAGAGCGCCATGAGGGGCTGGCCCTGAGCATCGCGGTAGATCCACACCTTGGACGGCACACCATGATCCCGGTGTTTGGCCGGGCACTTGTTAATGGCCTCGGTCGGGATTGGCTGGATGGCGCTCCATGTCGGTGCTTTGGGCTTGCTAGGAGTTGCCTTCGACTGTGCGGCGCCGGGCGAAATACTCAGCAAGTCAGCCAGCTTGTTGCAGGCTTCGATGTCAGTGCCGCCGTCCAAATAACGCACCAGATCGATCAGGTCGCCGCCCTTGTCGCCGGTGGCGAAGTCGGCCCAGTTGCCCTTGCTCAAGTTGATTTTGAGCGATCCGGCGCGCTTGTCGCTGCGGGTAGGATTCGGGGCTGTGTATTCCTTACCGCCGTCTATGCGCTTGCCGTTGGGCAGCCAGTGCGAAAGGACACGATCAATGTCTTTCAGCGCGGCTACCTTCACGTCGGCAAAGCTTGGACGTTTTGCGGTGCTGTTTGGGCGTTGGCTCATGTATCGGCCCTCTGCAGAAACAGCGCGTCGCTGATGTCATCGATCAAAGCTTTGGCCATCTCGCCCAGGTACAGAGCTGGCCAGCTGAAACGATCGCCTTGATCGCTCATGGCAGCGTCGAAAGTGAGCTGGTTGGCGTGATGCTGCAGCAGCGACACCATCTCCAGTGCATCCTCGACTGGAACTCCGGCGTTCACCCGAAACAGCTTTAAGTCTGTAGCGTTGACGCGGGAAAAGGTGGCGTGGCCAAGGGTGGTGGAAGTGCTCATAGCGCACCGCCTTTCTGCACAGCAGGAATCGAGGTGGTGTCGCCGTGCAAGGCGAGCATCTTGATCAGGCCTAGGGTACCGCGTACGTCCCAAAGGACGGCAGCAATGACGTGATTGGCAAGGCGCGAAGATTCGCTTTCGAAGTGGTCCTCGAGCAGCGTCAGTACCGAGTCGGCGCGTTCAATGGCACAGGTGATGGCGTCGATAGGCACGCCGGCTTCGACGGTTTTGCTGATGCACAGCAGGTCTTCGGGCAGGGCACAACTCAGGGGGCTGTTCATTGGGCACCGCCTGCGGCTTCGAGCGCGCGGGCTTTGGCCATGTGGTCGTTGTAACGGGTGAGGCGTGTTGCGAGGCTGGAATTGGCGTGTAAAGCGGCGAGAGCCATTGCACGGTGTGCAGCGGCGCGAATTTTGGACGGATTGAGGGTATGCATGTAGAGCTCCTTTTGCTGAGGAGCTGCCACCGCTTGCGGCCAAGCAAGGAATGGTGGCAGCTGTACGCAGGTTGGCCGACCGGGGCAAAAGGGACCCGGCACACCCGAAGGTGTCCCACGCACAGCCGCCATAACACGATACGACGGGCACAAAAAAAGCGCCTGCTATCGGATGGAGGGCGCTTGTGCGCCTTTTGCAGTTCGGACGGCCAAGTCCGGTCGCTGAATTTGCAGCGACGGCCAGAGAGTAACGTCCGTTTTTCGAAAGTGCAACCGCGCTGATGGCTTGCGGATTTTTCGGGTGCGGCATAAATTGTCTGTGCATGTAGATTTACCTCAACGCCTCCGGATCGCCCCCGGAGGCGTTTTCGTTTCAGGCATGAGCTTCCCAGCGCAGGGAAAGCAGGGGCAGGAATCCGCCGCTCAGCATGGAGCGGGCATCTTCGTAGGCTTGCGTTTGCTGGCCTTCATCGACGATGACTGCACCGGACTTTTCGCAATGGAGGGAGAGGGCGCACCAGGTGCCATCGGCCCAGCTGAGTACGCCGACCACGCGGCCTTGTCTGTCCTGCTGGCTGCGGTAGCGCTCAAGGCGTTGCATCAAGCGGTTTGAAAATCCGATCCGGCGTAGCACGGAAAAGGGATGCATCAACGCGTTATTGGCGATCTTGCGGTTCATGCGGCCACCTGATCACGCGCCTCGATACGGCTGCGTGCCCACGCTTGAACTTCAGAAAGAACCCAGGCGACAGGAGCACCACGGGCATTGCTGTTGCTCAGTTTGACGGGCTGGGGGAAGCCACAGTCGGTGCGTTGCATCAGTTTGTAGATGGTCGAGCGCTTCATGCCCACGATTCCCTCCACCTCGCGCATGCGGATCAAGGTCGAAGCGGCATCAAAAAGTGACGGCGAGTTGGTGGGTGTCTTGCGGGAAAAATCGGTGACAGAGGTGTTCATATGTATTGCTCTTGATTGATTTGGACAACGAGAGCAATGGTCTAGGGATTGGTCGGCGGTGAGCAGTTCACTTCCAATTGAAATCCCGTAATTGAAATTTCAGCTAAAGCACGAAGCTGCGTTTGAGAATGCCCTCCACGCTTTTGCGAGTGAGCGCCTTTTCGGTTTCGAGGGGGATCCACTCGGCGCGTTGTTTGGGTGGTTTAGCCACCTCTCGTTCTAGCCAGGCATGCACTGCCGTTGCGATGTTCCGTGTTGGCATTCCGCTCGCTAAATAGTGGCGGCCCTGCTCAATGATTGCAGTGTCGCGGGCGCTGATGTTTTGGTTACGCTCCATGCCGCTGATGATGCCGCCTTTACTGTGGATGGCGTTCTTGATCGCCCTGTCAGCGATCGGGGTCAGCTCGTCACTGATCAAGCAGGGCAGGGAAGTGATGGGTTCCAGATAAAGAACATACTCATCAAGTGCGTGGATACGTTCGTTGAGATCGACCTGCATCTCTACAAATTGGCGATAAAGATCCCATGGCCAGTCAGTCGGCGGGTCAGCAATATGCGACCAAGCTTCCTGATCGGTGGCACGCATCCAATCGGCCAAAGCTCCCAACGCTTTCACCGCGCACGCCATGACGTAGGCCGCATGCGCCTCGCGGTCTGATGCCGAATGGCATTTGCTGTACTGGCGAACCCAATGCGCGAGACGGGCTCTGTTATCGGTTGAGGCGTATTGAAAAATTGCCTCTTCATGAATCGTCGTCTGGATGCACATGCTGCTGAGATCGCCGTTGAGGTCGGCGGTCTGAATTCGCACGCAACACTGATCGATCAGTTTACATACATCTGCGAGCTGTTCATTGCAGTACTCGTAGAGCGGTTGTCCTGAAAGATAATGGATCAGGCCGCCGGTTAGCGCTGAGTGCAAGATTGGGTTTTGATCAATCATCGCCAAATGCTCTCTACGTGTAACGCACTATCCCGCGCCCTGCGTCTTGCAGGCGTAACCAGCGAGATTTGCGCTCCAGCCCAATGTGCCGAGCAGCGGCCCACAGCAAGCGAGGGGCTTGTTCTGGCGTTACACCTTAAGGCAGCGTTACATCGAGTGTACGGTAAATGCCTCAGGCGTGTGACGGGCGCGAAAGCCAATGAATTCGGGCATTTGGTGGAAGTTGTTACACGAGTAACACCCGTAACATGAAATTTGGAGGAGGGGGAGAAGGGCGCCCTCATACCGCTTTGCCAAACTGTCCCTTGATTACCTTACCGCTTGCTAACGCATCAAGGTGATCCGCATACCACTGCATCATCTTTACTCGGTGCTCAAAGTATTGGGCCTTATTGTATACCCCGGAGATTCCCTCTTCCTTATGAGCAAGTTGAGCTTCGACATGCTCTTTCGGCCAACCATGTTCCCTAAGTAGGGTGCTTGCGGTATGGCGAGTACCGTGACCTACCAACCGGCCTTTGTAACCAATCGTCGCGAAGACTTTGTTGATAGTGTTTTCACTAATGGTTGGATTCTTGGCACCGACACCGGGAAACAGCCATCGACTGCGCCCGGTGAGAGCTTGAAGTTCTTTCAAGGCGAATAGCGCTTGCTTGGGAAGTGGGCATACGAAATCCCTTCGCATCTTCATCTTGGCGGCAGGTGTCGTCCAAATCGCTTTATCGAGGTCGAACTCTTTCCATTCGGCTAAGCGAACCATGCCCGGTCTTGATGCCGTCCATATGCAGAGCCATGCTGCAGTTCGGGCCGTCAATCGACTGGGGGTGTTCTTCAATGCGGTCAGAAAATCGCCCAGTTCAGGCTCTAGCAAATGAGGGTGTTGTTGAGTTTTGGGTGCTTGGGCGGCGATATCGCGAAGTCGGCTTCCCGGGTCGTTTTCAGTAAGGCCTAAACCAATGGCTCTCCCGAATATTTGATTAATCCAAGTACGACACTTTTCCGCGACGTTGTGTGCGTTTCGGGCTTCGATGGATGCCTGGAGTTCCGCACAGTCGGTACGGGTGATTTCGTCGAGAGGTTTGTCTCCCAGTGCCGGGAGTATGTCTTTATCGAGGTAGGTACGGATTTTGTTGAGTGTTGAGGATGCAAGACCCTTTTCCTCTTTCGCCTTGAGCCAGGCATCAGCAGCAGCTCGAAAGGTTCGAGTTTTGGCCGCATCGATTGCAGCTTTCGCAGATCGCTTTTGTTCGAGGGGATCAGCGCCACTGCTCACTACTTTGCGTAGATCAGCAGCTTTGTCGCGTGCCAATGCGCCACTTACTTCCGGGTAACCCCCAAGCCCCATCCAAGCCCAATTGCCCGCCGGACGTTTGTAGCGGAGCTGCCAGGATTTACCACCGTCAGGTTTGACCCTGAAGTAGAGGCCGTTTCCGTCCAGCTCACGATATTCCTTTGATTCCGGCTCCAGTCCCGCAAGTGTCGTGTCAGCGAGAGGGCGGCGCTTGATGTCTGCGCGCTTCATCCTTGTATCCCAAAGTTCGGTATTTTTCTCAGGATACAAGCAGGGATACAGGGATACAACGGATAAGGGGAGACAGGGGTAGACAGACAGGCACAAAAAAACCGGCCAAGTGGCCGGTTTCTCTGGGTCTGAGAGGCTGGTAGAGACTCTCAGATACTGCTATGTGGTGCCCCGAGGGAGACTCGAACTCCCACTCCTTTCGAAAACGGATTTTGAATCCGCCGCGTCTACCAATTCCGCCATCAGGGCAATGGCCGCGGAGTATAGAGATGAGATAACCGTCGGTCAATCAGGTACATGGAGAATTTTTGATAATTCCGCTAGACTTCCCGGCCCTGCTAGACGAACCCCATCATGCGCGTTGCTGACTTTACCTTCGAGCTCCCTGATTCGCTGATCGCCCGCCACCCTTTGGCCGAGCGTCGCAACAGTCGCCTGTTGACCCTGGATGGGGTCAGCGGCGCCCTGGCACACCGTCAATTCACTGATTTGCTGGAGCATTTGCGCCCCGGCGACTTGATGGTGTTCAACAATACCCGGGTGATTCCGGCACGACTGTTTGGCCAGAAGGCTTCCGGCGGCAAGCTGGAAATCCTCGTGGAGCGGGTGCTCGACAGTCACCGCGTGCTGGCCCATGTGCGCTCCAGCAAGTCACCGAAGCCGGGGTCGAAGATCCTGATCGACGGCGGTGGCGAGGCCGAGATGCTGGCGCGTCATGACGCGTTGTTCGAGCTGGGCTTTGCCGAGGAGGTGTTGCCGCTGCTCGATCGCGTCGGGCACATGCCGCTGCCTCCTTATATAGACCGCCCGGACGAGGGCTCGGACCGTGAGCGTTACCAGACCGTGTACGCCCAGCGCCTGGGCGCGGTGGCGGCGCCGACGGCGGGGCTGCATTTCGATCAGCCGCTGATGGAGGCGATTGCCGCCAAGGGCATCGAGACCGCGTTCGTGACCCTGCATGTCGGCGCTGGCACTTTCCAGCCGGTGCGCGTGGAGAAGCTCGAAGACCACCACATGCACACTGAATGGCTGGAAGTCGGCCAGGACGTGGTGGATGCCGTTGCCGCGTGCCGCGCGCGCGGTGGTCGCGTGATAGCCGTGGGCACCACCAGCGTGCGATCCCTGGAAAGTGCGGCGCGCGATGGCGTGCTCAAGCCGTTCAGCGGCGATACAGACATTTTCATTTACCCTGGCCGGCCGTTTCATGTGGTCGATGCCCTGGTCACCAACTTCCATTTGCCCGAATCCACGCTGTTGATGCTGGTTTCGGCGTTCGCCGGTTATCCCGAGACCATGGCCGCCTACAAGGCCGCCGTCGATAACGGATACCGCTTTTTCAGCTACGGTGATGCGATGTTCATCACTCGCAACCCTGCGCCGACCGCCCCTGAAGAATCGGGCCCAGAGGAAACTGTATGAGTCGCACCTGTCGTATGTCTTTCGAGCTGCTGGCCACTGATGGCAAGGCTCGTCGCGGTCGTTTGACCTTCCCGCGCGGTACCGTCGAGACCCCGGCTTTCATGCCGGTGGGCACGTACGGCACGGTCAAGGGCATGCTGCCACGGGATATCGAGGCGACCGGCGCTGAAATCATTCTGGGCAACACCTTCCACCTGTGGCTGCGCCCTGGCACGGAAGTGATCAAGAAGCACGGCGACCTGCACGATTTCATGCAGTGGAAAGGCCCGATTCTGACCGACTCCGGCGGTTTCCAGGTGTTCAGCCTCGGCGCCATGCGCAAGATCAAGGAGGAGGGCGTGACCTTCGCTTCCCCGGTCGACGGCGCCAAGGTGTTCATGGGCCCGGAAGAGTCGATGCAGGTCCAGCGTGACCTGGGCTCGGACATCGTGATGATTTTCGACGAATGCACGCCGTACCCGGCTGACGAAGACGTCGCCCGTATTTCCATGGAATTGTCCCTGCGTTGGGCCCAGCGCTCGAAAAACGCCCATGGCGAGAACACGGCGGCGCTGTTCGGTATCGTCCAGGGCGGCATGCACCAGGACCTGCGCATGCGCTCCCTGGAAGGCCTGGACAAGATCGGCTTCGACGGCCTGGCCATCGGCGGCCTGTCGGTGGGCGAGCCCAAGCACGAGATGATCAAGGTGCTGGATTACCTGCCGGGCATGATGCCGGCTGACAAACCTCGTTACCTTATGGGCGTTGGCAAACCGGAAGATCTCGTGGAGGGTGTGCGCCGCGGTGTGGACATGTTCGATTGCGTGATGCCAACCCGTAATGCCCGCAATGGGCATCTGTTCATCGATACCGGCGTGCTGAAGATCCGAAACGCGTTCCATCGCCATGATGATTCGCCGCTCGATCCGACCTGCGATTGCTATACCTGCCAGAACTTCTCCCGCGCTTACCTGCATCACCTGGACAAGTGCGGCGAAATGCTGGGAAGCATGCTCAATACCATCCATAACTTGCGTCATTATCAAGTGCTTATGGCTGGTTTGCGCGAGGCTATTCAACAGGGTACATTGGCCGCCTTTGTCGATGCCTTCTACGCCAAACGCGGGCTACCCGTGCCGCCTTTGGACTGAGTTTTCTGACCCCAAGATTCAACATTTGCAACTGGAGTGCTAAATGAGCTTTTTTATCTCTAATGCCATGGCTGACGCTGCTGCACCTGCTGCTGCCAGCCCAATGGGTGGCGGTTTTGAGTGGATTTTCCTGGTCGGCTTCCTGGTCATCTTCTACCTGATGATCTGGCGTCCACAGGCCAAGCGCGCCAAAGAGCAGAAAAACCTGCTGAGCAGCCTGCAAAAAGGTGACGAAGTTGTGACCACCGGCGGCATCGCTGGCAAGATCACCAAAGTGGCTGACGATTTCGTGGTTCTGGAAGTTTCCGACACCGTCGAAATGAAGTTCCAGAAAGGCGCCATCGCCGCCACGCTGCCAAAAGGCACGCTCAAAGCGATCTAAGTTTCAACTTCTACTCAATCGACGGGGCGCGCAAGGCGCCCCGCGTCATAAGCGGGCGGCGTGATGCTGAACAAATACCCTCTGTGGAAATACATTCTGATCCTGGCGGTGCTGGCGGTCGGTCTGATTTATTCCGCTCCCAATCTATATCCTGATGACCCGGCCATTCAGGTCAGCGGCGCAAGCACTGCGCTGCAGGTCAATCAGGCTGATCTGGACCGTGTGAGCGCTGCGCTCAAGGAATCCGGGATCAACGTCAAGGCTGCCACCCTGGCTGCCAACGGCAAGGGCGGCTTGATTCGCCTGACCAAGGCCGAAGACCAGCTGCCGGCCAAGGACGTGGTGCGCAAGGCATTGGGTGATGACTACGTCGTTGCACTGAACCTGGCACAAACCACTCCGCAATGGCTGCGCAACCTCGGCGCGCACCCGATGAAACTGGGTCTGGACTTGTCCGGTGGTGTGCACTTCCTGCTCGAAGTGGACATGGACAAGGCCCTCGACGCACGCTTGAAAGTGTACGAAGGCGATGTGAAGAGCCTGTTGCGTAAAGAGAAACTGCGCTATCGCAGCCTGCCGCAACTCAATGGCGCCATTCAGCTGGGCTTCTCCGATGAAGACAGCCGTGAACAGGCCCGCGCTCTGATCCGCAAGAATTTCAACGATTTCGACATTGTTCCGGCCGACCTCAACGGTCAACCGGTGCTGCGTCTGGCGATGACCCCGGCCAAGCTGGCGGAAATCCGCGAATACTCCATCAAGCAGAACTTGACCACGGTACGTAACCGCGTCAACGAGCTGGGTGTTGCCGAACCGATCGTCCAGCGTCAGGGCGCCAACCGCATCGTGGTTGAGCTGCCGGGCGTGCAGGACACCGCGGAAGCCAAGCGTATCCTCGGCAAGACGGCCAACCTCGAGTTCCGTCTGGCGGCTGAGCCGGGTGCTTCGAAAGCCACTTCCGAATCCTTTGAGTTCCGTGAGGGCAACCGTCCGCCAGCACAGATCGAGCGCGGCCTGATCATCACTGGTGACCAGGTGACTGACGCCAAGGCTGGTTTCGGCGAGCACGGCACGCCAGAAGTGAACATCCGCCTGGATGGCCACGGTGGCGAGCTGATGAGCCGCGCGACCCGTTCGAACGTCGGTCGCAGCATGGCGGTGATCTTCATCGAGCAGCGTCCGGTCACCACTTACACCAAGCAAATGGTCAACGGTGTCGAAAAAGACGTCGCGGTTCAGACCTTCAAGGAAGAGAAGAAGATCATCAGCCTGGCGACCATCCAGTCGCCGCTGGGTGCGCAGTTCCGTATCACCGGCCTGAATGGCCAGGGCGAGTCGTCCGAACTGGCGCTGCTGCTGCGTGCCGGTGGCCTGGCCGCTCCGATGTACTTCGCTGAAGAGCGCACCATCGGCCCGAGCCTGGGTGCGGACAACATCACCAAGGGTATCGATGCATCGCTGTGGGGCATGCTGTTCGTCTCGCTGTTCATCATCGCCATCTACCGCTTCTTCGGCATCATCGCCACCGTCGCACTGGCGGTGAACATGGTGATGCTGCTGGCCCTGATGTCGCTGCTGGGGGCAACGCTGACCCTGCCGGGTATCGCCGGTATCGTGTTGACCATGGGTATGGCGGTCGACGCCAACGTGCTGATCTTCTCGCGTATTCGTGAAGAGATTGCCGCGGGCATGACCGTGCAGCGTGCAATCAACGAAGGCTTCGGCCGGGCATTCACCGCGATTCTCGACGCCAACCTGACTACTTTGCTGGTCGGCGGGATTCTCTTTGCCATGGGCACCGGCCCGGTCAAGGGCTTCGCAGTGACCATGTCCCTCGGGATCTTTACCTCGATGTTCACGGCCATCATGGTGACCCGCGCGATGGTCAACCTGATCTTCGGCGGACGTGACTTCAAGAAGTTGTGGATTTAAGGGGCTGCCATGTTACGTACAATCAACTTCATGGGCGTCCGCAACTTTGCGTTCGGCGTCACATTGTTCCTTACCGTGCTGGCCTTGTTCAGCGTCGCCACCAAGGGCATGAACTGGGGCCTGGACTTCACCGGCGGTACGCTCATCGAGCTGACCTACGAGCGTCCGGCCGACGTCACCCAGGTGCGTGAGCAACTGGTCAAATCGGGTTATCACGAAGCCATCGTGCAGAACTTCGGTGCCACCACCGATCTGCTGGTGCGCATGCCTGGCGAAGACCCGCAACTGGGTCACCAGGTAGCCGAGGCCTTGCAGAAGGTAGGCGGCGAAAACCCGGCAACCGTTAAGCGTGTCGAGTTCGTCGGCCCGCAGGTAGGTGAAGAGCTGCGCGACCAGGGCGGCCTCGGCATGCTGATGGCGCTGGGCGGCATCCTGATCTACCTGGCTTTCCGCTTCCAGTGGAAGTTCGCGGTTGGTGCGATCGTGTCCCTGATCCACGACGTGATCGTGACCATCGGTATCCTGTCGTTCTTCCAGATCACCTTCGACCTGACGGTGCTGGCGGCGGTACTGGCGATCATCGGTTACTCGCTCAACGACACCATCGTGGTATTCGACCGGGTTCGTGAGAACTTCCGGGTACTGCGCAAGGCCAGCCTGATCGAGAACATCAACATCTCGACCACGCAAACCCTGCTGCGCACCATGGCCACTTCGATCTCCACCTTGCTGGCGATCGCGGCCCTGCTGTTCTTCGGTGGCGACAACCTGTTCGGCTTCTCCATCGCCCTGTTCATCGGGGTGCTGGCGGGTACTTATTCGTCGATCTACATCGCCAACGTGGTGCTGATCTGGCTGAACCTGAGTTCCGAGGACCTGATTCCTGCGGCCAACACCGAGAAGGAAATCGACGACCGTCCTTGAAGGGCATTTCCTTCAGCGATGTAGTCCAAAAAAGGCGCGAGTTGAACTCGCGCCTTTTTTTATGCTCCAAGGCTGGGAGAAGCGCGGACAAGTGCCGCATGTGATGGTCAGGAGGTTCATGTGAACAAGTCGATGCTGGTTGGTGCGGTATTGGGTGCTGTCGGTGTAACTGCCGGAGGCGCTGTGGCCACCTACAGCCTGGTTAAAGATAACGGTCCTGAGTACGCGCAAGTACTCGCCGTTGAGCCGGTCAAGACACAAATCAAGACTCCACGTGAAGTGTGCAAGGATGTAGCTGTGACCCGGCAGGCGCCGGTGAAGGATCAACACCAGATCGCTGGTACCGTGGTAGGTGCACTGGCGGGCGGTCTGTTGGGTAACCAGATCGGCGGCGGCACCGGCAAGAAGATTGCCACGGTTGCAGGCGCTGTCGGTGGTGGTTATGCCGGTAACAAGGTCCAGGAGGGCATGCAGGAGCGTGACACCTACACCACGACCCAGACCCGTTGTAATACGGTGAATGACATCAGTGACAAGGTCGTGGGTTACGACGTGCGTTATTCGCTGGATGGCAAGGAAGGCAAGGTGCGGATGGATCGTGATCCGGGGAATCAGATTCCTGTGGATAAGGAAGGCAAGTTGGTTCTGTCGGAGAATCAGCAGGGTCAATGATCTGCTGGTAACGAGTTAAAAAAGCACCCTTCGGGGTGCTTTTTTTGTGCCCGCAATTTAAGCATCACCGCATTCCCCTTGTAGGAGCGAGCTTGCTCGCGAAAAAACCACAGGCGCCGCGTTCATCCAGAATTCACGCGTTATCGTTGACGACCTTCGCGAGCAAGCTCGCTCCTACAGTGGGGTTGTGGTGTTTTTGGGGGTGAATTACGGGCATAAAAAAAGCACCCCGAAGGGTGCTTTTTTCTGTCGCCGCAAGCTTAGCGCTTCAGCGAGGCCGGCAGGTGCGGCTGGATGGCCGTCAGCACTGCCTTGAAGCACTTGGTGTTACCGGCAACGACGTGGCCTTTTTCAAGGAAGTCGTGGCCGCCGGTGAAGTCGCTCACCAGGCCGCCTGCTTCCTGGATCAGCAGGGCGCCTGCTGCCATGTCCCACTCGGACAGGCCCGACTCCCAGAACGCGTCGAAACGGCCGGCAGCCACGTAGGCCAGGTCCAGGCTCGCCGAACCTGCGCGGCGGATGCCGGCGGTCTGGCCTACCAGGGCGCGGAACATGCCCAGGTAGTTGTCGAGGTTGTCCATCTGGTCGTCACGGAACGGGAAGCCGGTACCCAGCAGGGCGCCGTCCAGGCTGGTGCGGCCGCTGACGCGCAGGCGACGGCCGTTCAGTTGGGCGCCGCGACCACGGCTGGCGGTGAATTCTTCCTGGCGAACCGGGTCCAGGACCACGGCGTGTTCCAGGCGACCGCGGTATTTGCAGGCGATGCTGACAGCGAAGTGAGGGATGCCGCGCAGGAAGTTGGTGGTGCCGTCCAGCGGATCGATGATCCACAGGTACTCTTCGCCTTCGATGCCGCTGCCGGCGTGCAGGCCCGTCTCTTCACCCAGGATCGAGTGATTCGGGTACGCCTTGCGCAGTGCGTCGATGATTTTCTGTTCGGCGGCGCGGTCCACCTCGGATACATAATCCTTGGCGTCTTTTTCGTCGACCTTGATGGTATCCAGGCGCTCGATGGAGCGGAAGATCAATTCACTGGCGCTGCGGGCGGCGCGCAGCGCGATATTCAGCATGGGCTGCATGGATGTGTCACCTAAGGTTGTTAAAGAAAGCCGGGCATTCTATCAGAAAGTTTCTACAGGAGAAGGACGACGTTCGCTTTCATGGCTTAACGGTAGCTACAGCTGTAAGATTCGGCTCCCGATTATCGTGTTCGAGAGCGCCTCCCTTGCTGCAAAACATTCGTATCGTCCTGGTCAATACCAGTCATCCGGGCAATATCGGCGGGGCTGCGCGTGCCATGAAGAACATGGGCCTGTCGCGCCTGGTGCTGGTTGAGCCGCGCCTGTTCCCGCACCACGAGGCCGATGCCCGCGCTTCCGGTGCCGGTGACATCCTTGAAAACGCGCAAGTCGTCGCCACCTTGGAAGATGCCCTGGTCGGCTGCAACCTGGTGCTCGGCACCAGCGCCCGCGACCGGCGTATTCCATGGCCGCTGCTCGATCCGCGCGAATGCGGCACGAAGGTGGTCGAGGAAGCCGGGCAGGGCGCCGAGATCGCCCTGGTGTTCGGTCGTGAAGATTCCGGCCTGACCAACGAAGAGCTGCAGCGATGTCATTATCACGTGCACATCCCATCAGACCCTGAGTTCAGCTCGCTGAACCTTGGGGCAGCGGTGCAGGTGTTGAGTTATGAAGTGCGCATGTCCTTTTTGGCAGCCCAAGGTCAGCCGACCAAGGTCGAGAAGGAAGAAGTGGCATCGGTCAAGAGCGCTGAGCTGGCGACCATGGATGAGCTGGAGCGATTCTATGAACACCTGGAGCAAACCCTGGTGGCCATCGAATTCCTCGATCCGGAAAAACCACGGCACTTGATGGCGCGCCTGCGCCGGTTGTACGGACGCAGCTCGGTCAGCCGGGCGGAAATGAATATTTTGCGTGGCATCCTCACGGAAACCCAGAAAGCGGCCCGTGGTGAGCTTCTTAAGCGGAAGGATTAATGATGTTTGAGCGTTTGCGTGAAGATATCCAGAGCGTATTCCATCGAGACCCGGCGGCGCGTAACGCTTTTGAAGTCCTGACTTGCTATCCCGGTATGCATGCCATCTGGATTCACCGTCTGTCGGCCATGCTGTGGCGCGCGGACCTGAAATGGCTGGCGCGGCTGGTGTCGAACTTCGGTCGCTGGCTGACCGGGATCGAGATCCATCCGGGGGCCAAGGTGGGTCGGCGTTTCTTCATTGACCATGGCATGGGCATCGTCATTGGTGAAACCGCTGAAATCGGCGATGACGTGACCATTTATCAGGGCGTGACCCTGGGTGGTACCAGCTGGAATAAAGGCAAGCGCCACCCGACGCTGGGTGATGGCGTGGTGGTGGGTGCCGGCGCCAAGGTACTGGGGCCGTTCACGGTGGGTGCGGGTGCCAAGGTCGGCTCCAATGCCGTGGTGACCAAGGAAGTGCCGCCGGGCGCCACTGTGGTGGGGATTCCGGGGCGGATCATCGTCAAGCCCGACCAGGAGCTGGACGCCAAGCGCAAGGCCATGGCCGAGAAGATCGGTTTCGATGCCTACGGTGTGACCGAAGACATGCCGGACCCGGTGGCTCGCGCCATCAACCAGCTGCTTGACCACCTGCAGGCGGTCGATGGGCGCCTGGAGGGGATGTGCGGGGCGTTGAAGGATCTGGGCAGTAATTACTGTGCGAAAGATCTGCCTGAGCTGCGCGAAGAAGACTTTGCCTGCGTAAAAGACAAAGACCAAACCCAGGCCGGTTGATGTCCCGTAGGAGCTGCCGCAGGCTGCGATCTTTTGATTTTGATTTTAAAAGACAAGATCAAAAGATCGCAGCCTTCGGCAGCTCCTACGGGGGTTGTATTCGCAATTGCGGGTCGTAAACAGAAAAGTGCAGTACGCCGACCGGTGTGCCATTACGCCGCAGACCCTGCTATGATGCGCCCGCTCTTTTGCGGGTAAACCTGACTAAAGTACTAGGTCTTATAGTTGACTTAAATACTCGGGAATTGCATACTCGCCTCATTCCGAACTCCGTGGTAATTGTCCATGCGACTGACTACAAAAGGCCGATACGCCGTGACCGCCATGCTCGACCTGGCGTTGCACGCGCAGCACGGGCCCGTGTCCCTGGCCGATATCTCCGAGCGCCAAGGCATCTCCCTGTCCTACCTTGAGCAGCTGTTTGCCAAATTGCGCCGCAGCAATCTGGTGTCCAGCGTTCGCGGTCCGGGCGGCGGTTACCAGCTGTCTCGCGACATGCAGGGTATCCAGGTCGCCCAGGTGATCGATGCGGTGAACGAATCGGTCGATGCGACCAAATGCCAGGGCCAGGGTGATTGCCATCAAGGCGACACCTGTCTGACCCACCACTTGTGGTGCGATCTGAGCCTGCAGATTCACGAATTTCTGAGCGGTATCAGCTTGGCTGACCTTGTGACTCGCCGTGAGGTGCAAGAAGTAGCCCAGCGTCAGGATCAACGCCGTTGCAACAGCAAGGCGCCACGCCTGGACAAGATTGAAGCGTCCGCCGTCGAATGACAGCCAGAGAGCTAGCGGCACGCCAGCCAGCCTGATTTAGGAGATAGTCCATGAAATTGCCGATTTACCTTGATTACTCAGCGACTACCCCGGTTGATCCGCGTGTCGCGCAAAAGATGAGTGAATGCCTGCTGGTCGACGGAAACTTCGGTAACCCGGCGTCCCGTTCCCACGTGTTTGGCTGGAAAGCCGAAGAGTCCGTCGAAAACGCTCGTCGTCAGGTGGCCGACCTGGTCAATGCCGACCCGCGCGAAATCGTCTGGACCTCCGGTGCCACCGAATCCGACAACCTGGCAATCAAGGGTGCGGCACATTTCTATGCCACCAAAGGCAAGCACCTGATCACCACCAAGATTGAGCACAAGGCTGTCCTCGACACCATGCGCCAACTGGAGCGTGAAGGTTTCGAAGTGACCTACATCGAGCCTCGCACCGACGGCCTGGTTACCCCAGAGATGATCGAAGCCGAGCTGCGTGACGACACCATCCTGGTTTCGGTCATGCACGTGAACAACGAAATCGGCACCGTCAACGACATCGCTGCGATCGGTGAACTGCTGCGTTCCAAGGGCATCCTGTTCCACGTCGACGCCGCCCAGTCCACTGGTAAGGTCGAGATCGACCTGCAGAAACTGAAAGTCGACATGATGTCGTTCTCCGCCCACAAGACCTACGGTCCTAAAGGCATCGGCGCCCTGTACGTAAGCCGCAAGCCGCGTGTTCGCATCGAAGCGACCATGCACGGCGGCGGTCACGAGCGCGGCATGCGTTCGGGCACGCTGGCGACCCACCAGATCGTCGGCATGGGCGAAGCGTTCCGTGTGGCCAAGGAAGACATGGCTGCCGAAAACGTGCGCATCAAGGCCTTGAGCGACCGTTTCTACAAGCAGGTCGAGCACCTGGAAGAGCTGTACGTCAACGGCAGCCTGACCGCCCGCGTTCCGCACAACCTGAACCTGAGTTTCAACTACGTTGAAGGCGAGTCGCTGATCATGGCGCTCAAGGACCTGGCGGTTTCGTCCGGTTCGGCCTGCACCTCGGCGTCCCTGGAGCCTTCGTACGTACTGCGCGCCCTGGGCCGCAACGACGAACTGGCACACAGCTCGATCCGCTTCACCTTCGGCCGTTTCACCACCGAAGAAGAAATCGATTACGCCGCGCAGAAGGTTTGCGAGGCCGTTACCAAGCTGCGCGCTCTGTCGCCGCTGTGGGACATGTACAAAGACGGCGTCGATATCTCGAAGATCGAGTGGGCGGCACACTAAATATAGAAGCCGCCAGATACAGCTCCTGTAGCGACGCGGCGACTGACGCAGCGCAGCTACAGGGTCTCAAGAGCGGCCCTGATGAGTGAGGATTGAGAATCATGGCTTACAGCGAAAAGGTCATCGACCACTACGAAAACCCGCGTAACGTCGGCAAGATGAATGCCGAAGACCCGGATGTCGGCACCGGCATGGTCGGCGCCCCGGCATGCGGCGACGTGATGCGCCTGCAGATCAAGGTCAACGAAGCCGGCATCATTGAAGATGCCAAGTTCAAGACCTACGGCTGCGGTTCGGCCATCGCTTCCAGCTCCCTCGCCACCGAGTGGATGAAGGGCAAGACCCTGGACGAAGCGGAAACCATCAAGAACACCCAGCTGGCTGAAGAGCTGGCCCTGCCGCCAGTGAAAATCCACTGCTCCGTGCTCGCCGAAGACGCCATCAAGGCTGCCGTTCGCGACTACAAGCAGAAGAAAGGCTTGATCTGACTTTCAGTTTTTGGCGACGAGTAAGGAGTCACCGATGGCTATCAGCATGACAGAAGCGGCTGCTCGACACGTGCGGCGCTCCCTCGACGGGCGCGGCAAGGGTGAAGGGATCCGCCTGGGTGTTCGCACCACAGGCTGTTCCGGCCTTGCCTACGTGCTGGAGTTTGTCGACGAGGTGGTTGCAGAGGACCAGGTGTTCGAGAGTCACGGCGAGAAAGTGATCATCGACCCGAAGAGCCTGGCCTACCTGGACGGCACCGAGCTCGATTTCGTCAAGGAAGGGTTGAACGAAGGCTTCAAGTTCAACAACCCCAACGTGCGCGGTGAATGTGGCTGCGGCGAAAGCTTCAACATCTGAGGCTTGTCGTGGGTACTCCTTGTCATTTCGCTTTATTCGAGCTGCAACCGAGTTTCAACCTGGATCTCGACCAGTTGGCTACGCGCTACCGTGAGTTGGCGCGCAGTGTTCATCCGGACCGCTTTGCCGACGCTTCCGAGCGGGAGCAGCGGCTGGCGCTGGAGCAATCCGCGAGTCTCAACGAGGCCTACCAGACGCTCAAGAGTCCACCCAAGCGCGCGCGTTACCTGCTCGCCTTGAATGGTGGCGAGCTGCCGCTGGAGGTCACGGTGCATGATCCGGAGTTTCTGCTGCAACAGATGGAGTTGCGCGAAGAGCTCGAAGACCTGCAGGACAGCGCCGACCTCGATGGCGTCGCCGTCTTCAAGCGCCGCCTCAAGGCTGCCCAGGATGAACTGAACCAAAGCTTCGCAGCTTGCTGGGACGATGCCGTGCACCGCGAACAGGCCGAACGCCTGATGCGGCGCATGCAGTTCCTCGACAAGCTCACCTACGAAGTGCGCCAGCTGGAAGAGCGCCTCGACGATTAACCCAGTGCCGCTCCGGTCGCACGCCTGATATACAGATAAGTCCTGATAACGATGGCCCTACTGCAGATCGCCGAACCCGGCCAAAGTCCTCAACCGCACCAGCGTCGTCTGGCTGTGGGGATCGACTTGGGCACTACCAATTCGCTGGTCGCTGCATTGCGCAGTGGTCTTTCCGAGCCCCTGGCCGACGCGCAAGGGCAGGTTATCCTGCCGTCCGCCGTGCGTTACCACGCCGATCGCGTCGAAGTTGGCGAATCCGCCAAGCTGGCGGCCGCCACCGATCCCCTGAACACCGTGCTGTCGGTCAAGCGCTTGATGGGTCGTGGTCTGTCCGACGTCAAGCAGCTGGGTGATCAACTGCCGTACCGCTTTGTCGGTGGCGAGTCGCACATGCCGTTCATCGACACCATCCAGGGCCCGAAAAGCCCGGTGGAAGTGTCCGCCGATATCCTCAAGGTCCTGCGTCAGCGCGCTGAAGCGACCTTGGGCGGTGAGCTGGTCGGCGCGGTGATCACCGTTCCGGCCTATTTCGACGACGCCCAGCGCCAAGCTACCAAGGACGCGGCCAAGCTGGCCGGCCTGAACGTGTTGCGTTTGCTCAATGAGCCGACCGCAGCGGCGGTGGCCTACGGTCTGGACCAGCATGCCGAAGGCCTGGTGGCGATTTATGACCTGGGCGGCGGCACCTTCGATATCTCTATTCTGCGCCTGACCGGCGGTGTCTTCGAAGTCCTGGCTACCGGCGGCGACAGCGCCCTGGGCGGCGATGACTTCGACCACGCGATCGCTGGCTGGATCATCGAGAGCGCCGGCCTGTCCGCCGATCTCGATCCGGGCGCGCAGCGTCAACTGCTGCAAACCGCCTGCGCGGCCAAAGAAGCGCTGACCAATGCCCCGTCGGTCGAAGTGGTTCACGGCGACTGGAAAGCCGAGCTGACCCGCGAAGCCTTCGATGCCCTGATCGAGCCGATGGTCGCCCGCAGCCTGAAAGCCTGCCGCCGCGCGGTACGTGATTCCGGTGTCGAGCTGGAAGACGTGCATGCGGTGGTCATGGTTGGCGGCTCGACCCGCGTGCCGCGAGTTCGCGAAGCCGTGGCTGAAGCCTTCGGTCGTCAGCCCCTGACCGAAATCGACCCGGATCAAGTGGTGGCCATCGGTGCCGCGATCCAGGCCGATACCCTGGCCGGCAACAAGCGCGATGGCGACGAACTGTTGTTGCTGGACGTGATTCCGTTGTCCCTGGGCCTGGAAACCATGGGCGGCCTGATGGAGAAGGTGATTCCACGCAACACCACCATTCCCGTCGCTCGCGCTCAGGACTTCACCACTTACAAAGACGGCCAGTCGGCCATGGCGATCCACGTGTTGCAGGGCGAGCGCGAGCTGATCAGCGACTGCCGCTCCCTGGCGCGCTTCGAATTGCGCGGTATTCCGGCGATGGTGGCGGGTGCGGCTAAGATTCGCGTGACCTTCCAGGTCGATGCCGATGGTTTGCTCAGTGTTTCCGCCCGCGAACTGGGTTCGGGCGTGGAAGCCAGCATCCAGGTCAAGCCGTCCTACGGCCTGACCGACGGCGAAATCGCCAAGATGCTCAAGGATTCGTTCCAGCACGCCAACGACGACAAGGTTGCCCGCGTACTGCGTGAGCAGCAGGTCGACGCCCAGCGCCTGATCGAAGCGGTGCAGGCGGCTCTTGAGGCTGATGGCGAGCGTTTGCTCGACGCCGACGAGCGCCTGGTCATCGACTTGCAGGTGCAGGAACTGACCGAACTGATGAAAGGTACCGATGGTTTCGCCATCGAGCAGCAGACCAAGCGTCTGTCGCAAGTGACCGACGCCTTTGCTGCCCGCCGCCTGGACTCGACGGTGAAAGCCGCGCTGGCGGGGCGCAACCTGAATGAGATTGAGGAATAACGATGCCGCAGGTCATTTTTCTGCCACACGAAAAGTTTTGCCCGGATGGCATGGTCGTGGAGGCTGAGCCAGGTATTTCCATCCTCGAACTGGCTCATGAACACCATATCGAGATGGAAAGTGCCTGCGGCGGCGTCTGCGCCTGCACCACTTGTCACTGCCTGATTCGCGAGGGTTTTGACTCGCTGGAAGAAGCTGACGAGCTGGAAGAGGACTATCTTGATCGGGCCTGGGGGCTTGAGCCTGTGTCCCGCCTGGGCTGCCAGGCCAAGGTCGGCACCGAAGACCTGACCGTTGAAATTCCGAAGTACTCGCTCAACCACGCAGCCGAAGCGCCGCACTGATTCAAGGAATTGTCATGAGTCTCAAGTGGACTGATGTGCTGGAAATCGCGATCCAGCTGGCTGAAAGCAAGCCTGAGGTCGACCCTATGTCGGTCAACTTTGTCGATCTGCGTAAATGGGTGATGGAATTGCCCGAATTCGACGACAAGCCTGAGCATTGTGGCGAGAAGATCCTGGAGGCCATTCAGGCCCACTGGATCGAAGAACGCGAGTAGGAGCTGACTCGCGAAGCGAGGCTGCGATCTTTCCGGTGCCACTTGAATCTCAAGCGAAAGGCCAGGATCAAAGGATCGCAGCCTTCGGCAGCTCCTACAGAGCGGGCGACCTGTACACAGTTAGGCAATACCCAAGAACCCGCGTATAATTCGCGGGTTTAATTTTTCGCAAATTACCGTTTCTGGAGTTACACCATGGCTGTTCAACGTACTTTCTCCATCATCAAGCCTGACGCAGTTGCTAAAAACGTGATCGGCAAGATCACCACTCGCTTCGAAGACGCTGGCCTGCGCGTTGTAGCTTCGAAACTGAAGCAACTGTCCAAAGCCGAAGCCGAAGGCTTCTACGCTGAGCACAGCGAGCGCGGTTTCTTCGGCGACCTGGTTGCTTTCATGACCTCCGGTCCGGTTGTTGTTCAGGTTCTGGAAGGCGAAAACGCTATCGCTCGCAACCGTGAGCTGATGGGCGCTACCAACCCTAAAGAAGCAGCTGCCGGCACCATCCGTGCTGACTTCGCTGAATCGATCGACGCCAACGCTGTACACGGTTCGGACTCCGAAGCCGCTGCCGCTCGCGAAATCGCATACTTCTTCGCAGCTACTGAAGTAACCACTCGCTAAGCATTGGCTTAAGAGTGAAGGTGAATCCATGACTACATCGACTGTAAAAACCAACCTGCTGGGTCTGACTCAACAGGAAATGGAAAAATTCTTCGACTCAATCGGGGAGAAGCGTTTCCGTGCCGGTCAGGTAATGAAATGGATTCACCACTTTGGCGTCGATGATTTCGACGCCATGACGAACGTCAGCAAGGCCTTGCGCGAAAAGCTCAAGGCTGTTGCTGAGGTCCGTGGTCCGGAAGTGGTCAGCGAGGACATCTCCAGCGACGGCACCCGTAAATGGGTGGTGCGCGTGGCGTCCGGCAGCTGCGTCGAGACCGTGTATATTCCCCAGGGCAAACGCGGCACCTTGTGCGTTTCGTCCCAGGCAGGCTGTGCCCTGGATTGCAGTTTCTGCTCCACCGGCAAGCAAGGCTTCAACAGCAACCTCACCGCCGCCGAAGTCATCGGCCAGGTGTGGATTGCCAACAAATCCTTTGGCAGCGTCCCGGCAACCGTCGACCGTGCCATCACCAACGTGGTGATGATGGGCATGGGTGAGCCGCTGCTGAACTTCGACAACGTCGTCGCGGCCATGCACCTGATGATGGACGACCTGGGCTACGGCATCTCCAAGCGCCGTGTGACCCTGTCGACCTCCGGCGTGGTGCCGATGATCGATGAGCTGTCCAAGCACATCGACGTCTCCCTGGCGTTGTCCCTGCACGCACCGAATGACGCATTGCGTAACCAATTGGTGCCGATCAACAAGAAGTATCCGCTTAAGATGCTCCTCGAGTCGTGCCAGCGCTACATGTCGTCTTTGGGCGAAAAGCGCGTGCTGACCATCGAGTACACCTTGCTCAAGGACATCAACGACAAGGTCGAGCACGCGGTCGAGATGATCGAGTTGCTGAAAAACATCCCGTGCAAGATCAACCTGATCCCGTTCAACCCGTTCCCGCATTCCGGGTACGAGCGGCCGAGCAACAACGCCATTCGCCGGTTCCAGGATCAGCTTCATCATGCCGGTTTCAACGTCACTGTTCGCACCACCCGTGGTGAAGACATCGACGCGGCCTGTGGTCAATTGGTAGGGCAGGTGCTGGATCGCACCCGTCGCAGCGAACGTTATATCGCCGTGCGTGAACTCAACGCCGACAACGATATGGCGTCGAACGCTGCGAAGTAATCAAGAGAGGATCTCCATGTCCCTGCGCTTTGCGCTGCTTTTGCTACTGGCCAGCCTCTGTGCTGGCTGTGTGCTTTCGGGCGACTACAACCCGATGAAGACGAGCAAAGGCCGTGACGAGGCGCGCGATGCCTACGTGCAACTGGGCATTGGTTATTTGCAACAAGGCATGACTGAGCGCGCCAAGGTGCCCTTGAAAAAGGCACTGGAACTGGACGCCGCCGACCCGGACGCCAATGCGGCGCTGGGGCTGGTATTCCAGGCCGAAATGGAGCCCGACCTGGCTGACCGGCATTTTCGCAAGGCGCTGTCTTCCCGCCCCACCGATGCGCGAATCCTCAACAACTACGGCAGTTTTCTCTTCGAGCAGAAACGTTACAAGGAAGCCTACGAGCGCTTCGAACAGGCCGCCGCCGATACCCTGTATCCTGAGCGTTCACGCGTGTTCGAGAACCTGGGCATGACGGCCTCGATGCTCGGCCAGCGCGAGTTGGCCCAGCAACAACTGGAAAAAGCACTGCGCTTGAATCGACAACAGCCTCGTGCATTGCTGGAAATGGCTGAGTTGTCTTACGAAGACAGGCATTATGTGCCCGCGCGTGACTATTACGATCGTTTTAGCCTGCTTACCGAGCAAAATGCACGTAGTCTATTGCTCGGCATTCGCCTGGCCAAAGTGTTTGATGATCGCGACAAGGCCGCCAGTGCTGGCCTGCAATTAAAACGACTCTATCCCGGTACACCGGAATATCAGCAATACCTGTCGGAGCAATGATGAAAGCGGCGCATCCTGAAGTTGTAGCAGCGAATCGCGTTAACCCCGGTGAGACCTTGCGCCAGGCCCGCGAAAGCAATGGCTGGTCGCTGGCCGAAGTGGCCCTCAAGCTCAACCTGACCGTCAGCTCCCTGAGCAATCTGGAAGCCGGTGCTTTCGACAAGCTGCCGGGGCACACCTTTGCCCGCGGTTACATTCGCGCCTATGCCAAATTGCTCGGCATGGACCAGGCCGTCCTGGTCCAGCAGTTCGACCAGTCCACCGGTACCGATTCCAAGGGCAGCAACGTGCACAGCCTGGGCCGTATCGAAGAGCCGGTGCGTGTGTCCCATACCATTCTGCGCATTGTCAGCCTGTTGCTGCTGGTGGCCGTGGTGGGTGGCGGTTTTGCCTGGTGGCAGGACCAGACTTCGCAGCGCACCAAGGATGTGGTCAGCCTGACCCCGGAACACGTTGAAGTAGAAGGCGCCGACGGCACCACCCAGATTCATCCGCTGGATGAGCCGGAAGACCAGGCTGTCGCGGAAGGTCAGACGGATAATGCAACGGCCCTGGCGTTGCCACAGGCCGAAACCGCGACCCCGGCACCGGCTGAAACGCCAGCGCCTGTTGCGCCAGTTACTGCTCCGATCGTCGCCACACCTGCAACACCAGCGCCGGCTGCTCCTGTCGCTGCAGCACCGGCTGCTCCAGCTGTGCCAGCGCCAACCGCTGCCGCTCCGGCGCCAGCAGCGCCTGCGGTAGCAGGCCAGGGCCAGGTGCAATTGCAGTTCACCGCCGATTGCTGGACCCAGGTGACCGACGGCGCCGGCAAGGTGCTGTTGAGCGGTCTGAAGCGTAAAGGCGATAGCGTTTCCGTCAGTGGCAAGCCGCCGTTTTCCGTACGCCTGGGCTACGCCCGTGGCGCTCAGGTCAGCTACAACGGCCAGGCGGTCAATGTCGCTCCGTTCACCAGTGGCGAGACTGCTCGCCTGAAGTTGGGTCAATAAGTCATGCACGGCGAATCTCCAATCAAACGTCGCGAATCACGCAAGATCTGGGTCGGTAACGTTCCTGTTGGCGGCGATGCGCCCATCGCTGTGCAAAGCATGACCAACAGCGACACCAACGACGTCGCTGCGACCGTTGCCCAGATCAACCGTCTGGAAGCCGCGGGCGTCGATATCGTGCGGGTGTCCGTGCCGGACATGGACGCCGCCGAGGCTTTCGGCAAGATCAAGCAGCTGGTCAAAGTACCTTTGGTTGCCGACATTCACTTCGACTACCGCATCGCGTTGCGCGTAGCCGAACTGGGCGTCGACTGTCTGCGGATCAACCCGGGCAACATTGGTCGCGAAGACCGCGTGCGCGCGGTGGTCGATGCCGCCCGCGATCGCGGCATTCCGATCCGTATCGGCGTGAACGCCGGTTCCCTGGAAAAAGACCTGCAGAAGAAATACGGCGAGCCAACCCCGGCCGCGCTGGTCGAATCGGCTCTGCGTCACGTCGAACACCTTGAACGCCTGAACTTCCAGGACTTCAAGGTCAGCGTGAAGGCCTCCGACGTGTTCATGGCCGTCGAAGCCTACCGCTTGCTGGCCAAGGAAATCGTCCAGCCATTGCACCTGGGGATTACCGAAGCCGGTGGTTTGCGTTCAGGCACAGTGAAATCTGCCGTGGGCCTCGGTATGCTGCTCGCCGAAGGGATTGGCGATACCATTCGCATCTCGTTGGCGGCTGACCCGGTCGAGGAAGTGAAAGTCGGCTACGACATTCTCAAGTCCCTGCACCTGCGTTCCCGTGGCATCAACTTCATCGCCTGCCCGAGCTGCTCGCGGCAGAACTTCGATGTGGTGAAAACCATGAACGAGCTGGAAGGGCGCCTCGAAGACCTGCTGGTGCCGCTGGATGTCGCGGTCATCGGTTGCGTGGTCAACGGCCCCGGCGAAGCCAAGGAAGCCCATATCGGCTTGACCGGCGGCACGCCAAACCTGATTTACATCGACGGCAAGCCGTCGCAGAAACTGACGAATGACAATCTGGTGGATGAGCTTGAACGCTTGATCCGCCAGAAAGCGGCCGAGAAGGTCGAAGCTGACGCAGCGGTTATCGCGCGCGGCTGAGCCCGACTGAGCCGAACGAAATTAAGGATTTAATGTGAGCAAGTCTCTGCAAGCCATTCGTGGCATGAACGATATCCTGCCCGAACAGACCCCCCTGTGGCGTCATTTCGAAGGCACCGTTTCGCGTTTGCTGGATAACTACGGTTACAAGCAGATCCGCATGCCGATCGTCGAGTTCACCGAGCTGTTCAAGCGCTCCATCGGTGAAGTGACCGACATCGTCGAAAAAGAGATGTACACCTTCGACGACCGCAACGGCGACTCCCTGACCCTGCGCCCTGAAGGCACGGCGGCCTGCGTGCGTGCGGTGCTCGAGCACGGCATCACCGGCGGTGGCCAGGTGCAGAAACTCTGGTACATCGGCCCGATGTTCCGCCACGAGCGTCCGCAGAAAGGCCGTTATCGCCAGTTCCACCAGATCGGTGTCGAGGTGTTCAACCTCGACGGTCCGGACATCGACGCCGAGCTGATCGTGCTGACATGGCGCCTGTGGGGCGAGCTGGGCATCCGCGATGCGGTCAAGCTCGAACTCAACAGCCTGGGCACCAGCGAGTCCCGTGGTCGCTACCGTGAAGCGCTGGTCGAGTACCTCTCGGCGCATCTGGACAAGCTCGACGAAGACAGCCAGCGCCGCCTGAAAACCAACCCGCTGCGGGTTCTTGATACCAAGAACGCCGACACTCAAGCGGTACTGGTCGATGCGCCGAAAATGGCCGACTACCTCGACGAAGAATCCCGCGTGCACTTCGAGGGCCTCAAGGCTCGCCTGGACGCCGCCGGCATTCCTTACGTGATCAACCCGAAGCTGGTTCGCGGGCTGGATTACTACAGCAAGACCGTTTTCGAATGGGTCACCGACAAGCTCGGCGCCCAGGGTACCGTGTGTGCCGGTGGTCGTTACGACGGCCTGGTCGAGCAGATGGGCGGCAAGCCTACTGCCGGCGTCGGTTTCGCCATGGGCATCGAGCGCCTGGTGCTGCTGCTGGAAACACTTGAGCAGATCCCTGAAGAAATCTCCCGTCAGGTCGACGTCTATCTCTGCGCCTTTGGTGAGGCCGCCGAACTGGCCGGCCTGACCCTGGCCGAGCGCGTGCGCGACCAGTTGCCCAACCTGCGCCTGCAAGTCAATGCCGGCGCCGGCAGCTTCAAGAGCCAGTTCAAGAAAGCCGACAAGAGCGGTGCGCTGTACGCACTGATCCTCGGTGACGACGAGATGGCCCAGCAAGTGGTAGGTTTCAAACCCCTGCGTGGCCAGGGCGAACAACAAAGCATTGCCTGGGATGCGCTTGCCGCTCACCTGGCCACCTGCGTCGTGCAGGGTTGAAGCTGTCTTAACAGCCGAATTAGCGATTAAGGAGTATTGGGGTGTCGAGTACCGAAGACGAACAGCTGGCGGATTTTAAGGAATGGTGGTCACGCAACGGCAAGCCCCTGGTTACTGGCGGCCTGTTGGCGCTGGTCATCGTGTTCGGTTGGCAGGCGTTCCAGAAGTATCAGAGCAACCAGTCGCAAGGCGCCTCGATGCTCTATCAGCAATTGCTCGAAACCACGCTGACCCCTGACGGCAAGCCCGATGCGGCGCGTGTTTCGGACCTGGCTGGCAAGCTCAACAGCGAGTTCGGCGGCAGTGCCTACGCGCAATACGGCAGCCTGTTCGTGGCGAAAGTCGCGGTCGACAGCGGCAAGCTCGATGACGCAGCCACCGAACTGAAAGCCATCATCGCCAAGCCGGCCAACCCGGCACTGGGCGAAATCGCCCGTCAGCGCCTGGCGCAGGTACTGGCCGCGCAGGACAAGGCCGATGAAGCCCTGAAACTGCTGGAAGGCGATGCCGACAAGGCGTTCCTGGCCACTCGCGAAGAACTCAAGGGTGACCTGCTGGTGCAGCTGGGTCGTCCCGACGAAGCACACGCGGCGTATCAAAAAGCCAAGGCGGCACTGTCGGACGAAGCGGCGGTCGGTGGCCTGCAAATCAAGCTGGACGACCTGGCCAAAGGGGATGCGTGACGTGATTCGTTGGAAGCATGCAGCATTGCTGGCCCTGGCCATTTTGGCCGCGGGTTGCAGCAGCAACAGCAAGAAAGAATTGCCACCGGCCGAGTTGACCGACTTCAAGGAAGAAGTGGTCCTGCAAAAGCAGTGGAGTCGTTCGATCGGTGACGGTCAGGGCGAAACCTACAACATGCTGGTTCCGGCCATCGAAGGCGATACCATCTATGCCGCCGATGTCACCGGTGTGGTGATGGCGCTGGATCGCAGCAACGGCGACGTCAAGTGGAAGAAAGATCTCGAACTGCCTGTTTCCGGCGCCGTTGGCGTGGGTTACGGTCTGCTGCTGATCGGTACGATCAAGGGTGAAATCGTTGCCCTGGACGCCATCAACGGCGAAGAGAAATGGCGCGCTCGCGTGTCCAGCGAAGTCCTCGCTCCGCCGGCCAACAATGGCGATGTGGTCGTGGTCCAGACCCAGGACGACCGTTTGATCGGTCTGGATGCCGCCACCGGCAACCAGCGCTGGTTGTATGACAGCACCCCGGCGGTGCTGACCCTGCGCGGTACCAGCGCACCGATCGTGACCAACCGCCTCGCGGTGGCTGGCTTTTCGACCGGTAAAGTGGTCGCTCTCGACATTTCCAACGGCGTGCCGGTGTGGGAACAGCGTGTAGCAATCCCGCAAGGTCGTTCGGAACTGGAGCGCGTGGTCGACATCGACGGCGGCTTGCTGTTGTCCGGCGAGACCATCTATGTCGCCAGCTATCAGGGTCGCGTTGCGGCACTGGACCTGCAAAGCGGCCGTCAGCTGTGGCAGCGTGATGCTTCCAGCTACGCCGGTGTCGCCCAGGGTTTTGGCAGCGTCTACGTGAGTCTGTCTTCGGGCACCGTTGAAGGCGTCGACGAGCGTTCCACCACAGCCTTGTGGAGCAACGATTCGCTGGCCCGCCGCCAACTGTCGGCTCCGGAAGTGTTCTCCAGCTACGTTGCAGTGGGTGACCTGGAAGGTTACCTGCACCTGTTGAGTCAGGTGGACGGTCGCTTCGTCGGCCGTGAGCGCATCGACAGCGACGGCCTGCGCGCGCGTCCGCTGGTGGTGGGTGACACGATTTATGTGTATGGCAACAGTGGCAAGCTGGAAGCCCTGACCATCAAGTAAAGGTTTGACTATGCTTGGGGTTAATCCCCCAGGCTGCTTCACCGTTTGTAGGGCTGTAGGAGCAAGCTTGCTCGCGATGGACGTCAACGATTACGTTGGCGATCTGGAGAAACGCGGTGTCCTGGCGTTTTTCGCGAGCAGGCTCGCTCCCACAAAAAACACACACGGTGATTGCCCCGAGCACCAGCCGCTGCCTAGCAGCGGCTTTTGTATTTTCTGAAATAACGAAGTGGAGAGCCGCATGGTTCCCGTAATCGCCCTGGTGGGCCGACCGAACGTCGGCAAGTCCACCTTGTTCAACCGCCTGACCAGGACTCGCGACGCCATCGTCGGCGACTTGTCCGGTCTGACCCGTGATCGCCAATACGGTGAGGCCAAGTGGCAAGGGCGTTCCTACATTCTGGTCGACACCGGCGGTATCTCCGGTGACGAGCATGGTATGGACGAAAAAATGGCCGAGCAGTCGCTGCTGGCCATTGAAGAAGCAGATGTCGTTCTATTCCTGGTAGATGCCAAGGCTGGTTTCACCGCCGCCGACCAGATGATCGCCGAGCATTTGCGCAAACGTAACAAGCGTTCCTACGTGGTTGCCAACAAGGTCGACAATATCGACCCTGACATGGCCCGCGCCGAATTCGCCCCGTTGGGCATGGGCCACGCGATCCCGATCGCCGGTGCCCATGGCCGTGGCATCACGCAGATGCTGGAAATCGCCCTGAGCGAATTCCCGAAAGACGAAGAAGAGCCGGAAGAAGGCGAGGAAGAGATCGTTGCCGAAGGCGAGGAAGCCAAGCGCATTCCTGGCCCGAGCGAAAAAGACGGGATCAAGATCGCCATCATCGGCCGTCCGAACGTGGGCAAGTCGACCCTGGTCAACCGCATGCTCGGTGAAGACCGGGTGATCGTGTACGACCAACCCGGCACCACCCGCGACAGCATCTACATCCCGTTCGAGCGTAACGACGAGAAGTACACGCTGATCGACACCGCCGGTGTGCGCAAGCGCGGCAAGATCCACGAAGAAGTCGAAAAGTTCTCCGTGGTCAAGACCCTGCAGGCGATCAAAGACGCCAACGTGGTGATCTTCGTGATGGACGCCCGCGAAGGCGTGGTCGATCACGACCTCAACCTGCTGGGCTTCGCCATTGAATCGGGTCGTGCGCTGGTTATCGCGATCAACAAGTGGGACGGCATGACGCCGAGCGAGCGCGACTTCGTGAAGGTCGAGCTGCAACGTCGGCTGTTCTTCGTCGACTACGCCGACATCCACTTCATCTCGGCATTGCACGGCACTGGCGTGGGCAACCTGTACGCCTCCGTACAGAACTCGTTCAAGTCGGCTGTTACTCGCTGGCCAACCAACCGCCTGACCCAGATCCTGGAAGATGCGGTTGGCGAACACGCGCCGCCGATGGTCAACAACCGCCGGATCAAGCTGCGTTACGCTCACCTGGGTGGCGCGAACCCGCCGATCATCGTGATCCACGGTAACCAGATCGAAAAAGTGCCGAAGTCGTACGTGCGCTATCTGGAGAACACTTACCGCCGTGTGCTGAAGCTGGTCGGTACGCCGATCCGCATCGAGTTCAAGGGCGGCGAGAACCCGTACGAAGGCAACAAGAACTCGCTGACAGACCGCCAGGTCAACAAGAAGCGTCGCTTGATGTCGCACCACAAGAAGGCCGACAAGAAGCGCCGCGACAAGCGTTGATTCAGGTTTTTCCCGTGGGATCGAAAGGGCGCCGATGGCGCCCTTTTTCATGCCTGCCGTTTGGGCTATCCTCGGGCTCTCCCGCGCCGCCGTTAGAGCCGGGTGCAGAGCAGGGATTCCTCGATGATCACCAGTAAGCTGCCGAATGTCGGCATCACCATCTTCACCCAGATGTCTCAGCTCGCGGCGCAAACCGGGGCGCTCAACCTGTCCCAGGGCTTCCCCGATTTCGATGCCCCGCAAGCCCTGTGCGATGCGGTCGGTCGGCATATTGCCAGTGGCCACAACCAGTATTCGCCGATGACCGGCCTGCTGGCGCTGCGTCAGCAGATTTCGGCAAAGATTGCTCGTAGCTATGGCGTGAACGTCGATGCCGACAACGAGATTACGGTCACTCCAGGCGCGACCCAGGCGATCTTCTGCGCGATCCAGGCGGTTATCCGCAGCGGCGACGAAGTGATCGTCTTCGATCCGTGCTACGACAGCTACGAGCCCTCGGTGGAACTGGCCGGCGGTCGTTGCGTGCATGTGCAGCTCGGGCTCAATGATTTCTCCATCGACTTCCAGAAACTGGCCGAGGCGCTTACCCCGCGCACGCGAATGATCGTGCTGAACTCTCCGCACAACCCAAGCGGGGCGCTGATCAGCCGCGCCGAGCTGGATCAGTTGGCGGACCTGATTCGTGATCGCGATATCTACCTGGTCAGCGACGAAGTCTACGAACACCTGGTGTTCGACTGCGTGGCCCACGCCAGCGTACTCAATCACGAAGAGCTGTATCAGCGCGCCTTTGTGGTCAGCTCGTTCGGCAAGACTTATCACGTCACGGGTTGGAAAACCGGCTACGTGGTGGCGCCACCGGCTCTCACGGCTGAGCTGCGCAAGGTGCACCAGTACGTGAGTTTCTGCGGCGTGACGCCGCTGCAATACGCCTTGGCCGACTTCATGGCCGAGCATCCGGAACACGTCGAAGAATTGCCGGCGTTCTACCAGGCCAAGCGCGATCTGTTCTGCGATCTGCTGGCGCCTTCGCGCTTCAGTTTCACCCGGGCTACCGGTACCTATTTCCAGCTGGTTGACTATTCACAGATCCGCCCCGACCTCAATGACGTCGAAATGGCCCTGTGGATGACCCGCGAACATGGCGTGGCGAGTATTCCGATCTCGGTGTTCTACCAGACGCCACCGGTCGGCCAGCGCCTGGTGCGCCTGTGCTTTGCCAAACGTGAGGAGACCCTGCGTGAAGCAGCGGAAAAACTATGCGTGATCTGAGTGCACTGCCGAACCTGACCGTTGCGCTGATCCAGACCACCCTGGCCTGGCACGACCGCCAGGCCAACCTCGAGCATTTCGAGCAGTTGCTGGAGCAGGCCCGCGGTGCTGACCTGATCATCCTGCCGGAGATGTTCACCACCGGTTTCTCCATGGAGTCCGAGACCCTCGCTGAAGCGGAAAACGGCCCCACCAGCAAATGGCTGCGGGCTCAATCAGCGAAGCTCGATGCGGTGATCACCGGCAGCGTGATTGTGCAGGCCGCCGATGGCAGTCATCGCAACCGCCTGTTGTGGGCACGGCCGGACGGCGAAGTGTGGCACTACGACAAACGCCACCTGTTCCGCATGGCCGGTGAACATAACCACTACACCCCCGGCGAGCGCCAGGTGCAGTTCGAGCTCAAGGGCTGGCGAGTACGGCCGCTGATTTGCTACGACCTGCGCTTCCCGGTGTGGAGTCGCGATGCCCAGGACACGGACCTGTTGCTGTACACCGCCAACTGGCCGGGCGCGCGGCGCCAGCACTGGAACCGGTTGCTGCCGGCGCGGGCGATCGAGAACTTGTGTTATGTGGCGGCGGTGAATCGCGTCGGCTCCGACGGCAAGGGCTTTGCTTATACCGGTGACAGCCAGGTGCTGGATTTCCAGGGTGAGACCTTGCTCAGTGCTGGGGAGGCGGATGGGGTGTTCAAGGTGACGCTGGATGCGGCGGAGCTGGCGGCTTATCGCACGCGGTTTCCGGCGAATCTGGATGCCGATACCTTCGAGTTCACCTGATATTTTCGGTGCCTGACAGGACCCTATCGCCAGCAGGCTGGCTCCCACAGTGGACCGTGTTCACAACACAATTCCCCTGTGGGAGCTAGCCTGCTGGCGATGGCGCCAAAACAGGCAACACAAAATCATCAGGCAAAAAAAGGCCCCGAGGTTCTCACCTAGGGGCCTTTTGCTTTTCAGCATCGCTTAGGCAGCTTTCGCTTCCGGCTGGCTCAACGAGCGGTTCAACGCGCTAAACAGGGCCTTGAAGCTGGCAGTAGTGATGTTTTCATCAATACCCACCCCATGAACCGCACGTTCACCATTCACACGCAGCTCGATGTAGGCCGCCGCCTTGGCATTGGTGCCCGCGCCGATGGCGTGTTCGTTGTAGTCCATGATTTCCACCGGAATCGGCAGACCGGCCACCAGTGCTTCCAGGGCGCCGTTGCCCTTGCCGCGCCAGTGCAGGTTGGTTTCGCCTTGGCCCTTGCTCGCCACTTCCACTTCGACGGCGCTGTTGCCGTTTTCTTCCTGCAGGCGATGGCTGACCAGCGCGTACGGGGTGTTGGCTTGCAGGTACTCGCTGATCAACAGCGAGTGGATCTGCTTGGCGGTCATTTCCAGGCCCAGGCGATCGGTTTCACGCTGCACAACCTGGCTGAACTCGATCTGCATGCGACGCGGCAGGCTGATGCCGTATTCCTGCTCCAGCAGGTAGGCGATACCGCCCTTGCCCGACTGGCTGTTGACGCGGATGACCGCCTCATAGCTGCGGCCGATGTCGGCCGGGTCGATCGGCAGGTATGGCACTTCCCACAATGCATCGGATTTCTGCTGGGCGAAGCCCTTGCGGATCGCATCCTGGTGCGAGCCGGAGAACGCGGTGTGCACCAGGTCGCCGACGTACGGGTGACGTGGGTGCACCTGGATCTGGTTGCACTCTTCGACGACCTTGCGCACGCCGTCGATGTCGGAGAAGTCCAGCTGCGGGTCGAGACCCTGGGTGTACATGTTCAGGGCGACGGTCACCAGGTCGACGTTGCCGGTACGCTCGCCGTTGCCGAACAGGCAGCCTTCGACGCGGTCGGCGCCGGCCATCAGGCCCAGTTCGGTGGCTGCAACGCCAGTACCACGGTCGTTGTGGGTGTGCAGGCTGATGATCACGCTGTCACGACGGTTGATGTGACGGCCGAACCATTCAATCTGGTCGGCATAGATGTTCGGGGTCGCGCATTCGACGGTGGCCGGCAGGTTGAGGATCATCTTGTGCTCGGGCGTCGGGTTCCAGACCTCGATCACCGCGTCGCAGACTTCCTTGGCGAACTCCAGTTCGGTGGCGCTGAAGGTTTCCGGCGAGTACTCGAAGGTCCACTCGGTGTCCGGCTGCATGGCCGCGTACTTGACGAACAGCTTGGCCGCGCTGACGGCGATTTCCTTGATCCCGTCCTTGTCCTGGTTGAAGACAATGCGGCGGAAGGAAGGGGAGGTCGCGTTGTACAGGTGAACGATGGCTTTCTTCGCCCCGCGCAGGGATTCGAAGGTGCGCTCGATCAGGTCTTCACGGCCCTGGGTCAGCACCTGGATGGTGGTGTCGTCCGGGATGTGGCCGCCTTCGATCAGGGTGCGCACGAAGTCGAAGTCGGTTTGCGAAGCGGCCGGGAACGACGCTTCGATTTCCTTCACGCCGACCTGCACCAGGGTTTTCCAGAAGCGCAGTTTCTTGACCGCGTCCATCGGCTCGATCAGCGACTGGTTGCCATCACGCAGGTCGGAGCTGCACCAGATCGGCGCGGCGGTGATGGTCTTCGACGGCCAGGTGCGGTCCGGGATATCGATGGTCGGGAACGCGCGGTATTTCGAAGACGGGTCTTTGAGCATGCTCATCGGGAAATCCTTATTGTGTGGGCCGAAAAAAGGCGGCCTGCCGGTGGATCAATATGTTCTTGGAGTAACGCTGGGATGAGGCGCCGCGATTCAGCCCGGCAGTCGTGCGCTGACAAGGCACAAACTGCGATGCTGACGAAGCTGAATGAGGGTGTGAGAGGTTTTCATGCCTTCAACCCTAACCGCGGGGGGGAAGGATGGCAAGCAGTCGAAAAAAATTGAGAGGAATCCTCTTCAGGGCATCTGTAACGAGATTTTATTGCGGTGAATCCGGGTGATCATCAGGTTGCTTGCGCGAGGTTTGAGCGATGCGCAATTGAAGGTTTCAGCGCCGGCTGTTGGTGGCGGGGCTATTCTTAAAGCCTCGACTGGCAAACAAGGAGTCGGCAATGAACGAGTACGATTGGAAGCTATACAGCGTATTGCGACCGCTGGCCCATGAGCGGATGTGCACCCGGATCATGTCCGACGTCGAAAAGATCGTGCTGGACAAGAGCGTCGCACCCTATGAACGGATCGATGCCAGTGAGGAGTTGCTCAAGGCTGGGCAAAAAGAGCTGTATTGGGCGTTTGGTGTGTTCAGGTTTTCACGGCATGAAGCGCGGTCGCATTTGCTGGGGTTGTGCGCGCGGGAGTTGATCACGGCCGAGGAGCTGAGCGGGTTTTCACCGGAAACACAGGAGTGGGTGAGGCACTGCCTGGCGGACCGGGAGGCTCATGGGATTGAGGATCTGGATGCGGAATAAATGGTTGCCTGTGACGCCGCCTTCGCGAGCAAGCCCGCTCCCACATTAGAATGCATTTCAATGTGGGAGCGGGCTTGCTCGCGAAGAGGCCGGTCGCCTCACCGTACTGTTAAGGCTGAAACGCGCCGATAAAGATCGCCGGATCCACCCGCGCATCATTCAAGCTGACATTCCAATGCATGTGCGGCCCAGTCGCCCGGCCAGTCGCTCCGACTTTACCCACCACGCCACCGCGAGCCAGCTGCTGGCCGACCTTCACGTCAATCTTCGACATGTGGCAGAACATGCTGATGAAGCCTTGGCCATGGTCGACAAACACCGTGTTGCCATTAAAGAAGTAGTTACCAATCAGGATCACCTTGCCCGCCGCCGGGGTCTTGATCGGCGTGCCGGCTGGCACGGCAAAATCCAGGCCCGAGTGCGGATTGCGCTCTTCACCGTTGAAGAACCGGCGCACGCCGAACTTGCTCGACAGCGGGCCGTTGACCGGCTTGTCCAGCAGCAGGTTGCTCGGTGTATTCGGGCTAAAGGTGCGGTAGGCCGCGATCTGCTCGGCCAGCTCACGCTCGATGCGTTTGAGGTTGTCCTGGTCAGGATTGACCTGTTGGGTGTTCTTGAGGGTGATGCGCTGTTCCGGGTACTTCTTGTTGCCAACGGTGAAAACCAGGTTGCGCCCGCCGCTGCTGATCGACTGTGCACCCGGCTTGACGGTCAGCGGCACGCCAACGATGGCCAGCCAGTTGTTCTGTTCCTTGACCACCAGCACCGGTTTGCCCTGGTAGCTGGCTTTAGGCGCTTGCGCGGAACTGCCCAGATCGACCACCGCCACACCGCCCGGCACCGGTTTGTTCAACAGGCGGGTGATGTAGCTGTCGGCGTGGGCGTTGAGGGTCAGGCACAGCAACAACAATGGAGCTAAAAAGCGCGGCATGGATCAATCCAGTAGAGAAAGTGTGACGGGCGTCAGGTGATTGTCTTCGACCCGCACGTGCAGTTCGCCTTCACCCAGTTTGGCCTTCAGGCGCTGGCCCGTGTGGGTCTGAGCGGCGCTGCGGATCGCCTGGCCACGCTCGTCGAGCAAAATGCTGTAGCCACGGCCGAGGGTCGCCAGGGGGCTGACCACATGCAGCGTCTGCATCTGGCTCTGCAGTTGCAGGCGACGGCTTTTCAGGCCCTCGCGGATGGCCCGGGGCAGGCGTTCGGCGAGGCTGTCGAGACGTTGGCGCAGCATCGCCAATTGCCGGCCCGGATGCTGCCCGGCCAGGCGGGTTTCCAGGCGGATCAGCCGTTCGCGGCGGGTGTTGAGGCTGCGTTCGAAGGCGCGGCGCATGCGCATGTCGAGGTCATCCAGGCGTTGCGCTTGCTGGCGCAGGCGTTCGCCGGGATGGCGCAGGCGCCGGGAAATACCTTCCAGGCGCAGCCGGTCGCGCATCAGGCGATCGCGCATGCGCATCACCAGGCGTCGATGCAGGCTTTCGACGCGGCGCACCAGGTCGCTGGAGTCCGGTGCGAGCAATTCGGCGGCGGCCGATGGCGTGGGTGCGCGCACGTCAGCGACGAAGTCACTGATGGAGACGTCGGTTTCATGCCCGACGGCGCTGACGATCGGCGTCACGCAGGCATCCACGGCGCGGGCCACGGCTTCTTCGTTGAAGCACCAGAGGTCTTCCAGCGAACCGCCGCCGCGGGCCAGGATCAACGCGTCGAAGCCGCGCGCATCCGCCAGTTTCAGGGCGCGGACAATCTGCGCGGTGGCTTCGCGCCCCTGCACGGCGGTGGGGATCAGGGTCAGTTGCACCTGCGGCGCGCGGCGGCGGAACACGCTGATGATGTCGCGGATGACGGCGCCTGTGGGCGAGCTGATGATGCCGATGCGCTGCGGATGCGCCGGCAGCGGTACTTTGCGCTCGGCGCTGAACAGGCCTTCGGCGCTGAGTTTTTCCTTCAAGGCATCGAAGGCCAGGCGCAACGCGCCATCACCGGCCGGCTCCACGGTATCGAGGATCAGCTGGTAATCGCCGCGTCCTTCGAACAGCGAGACCTTGCCCCGTACCTTGACGGCCAGGCCATCCTTCAAGGCTTGCCGCACCCGCGCGGCGTTTTGCCGGAACAGTGCGCAACGCACTTGGGCGCCGCTGTCCTTGAGGGTGAAATACACATGGCCCGACGCTGGACGGGCGAGGTTGGAGATTTCGCCTTCGACCCAGATGTTGCTGAAGACGTCTTCAAGCAACACCCGCGCGCGGCCGTTGAGCTGGCTGACGGTGAGGACTTCGCGGTCCAGGCCGAGTCTTGCAAAGGGATCTTTAATCATGGGGCGCAGTTTAAAGGCATTCGATGGGCAATCTCCATGACCTGGCATAAATCCCTTGTGGGAGCGGGCTTGCTCGCGAATACGGTTTAACATTCAGCATCTTAATCGACTGACACACCGCTTTCGCGAGCAAGCCCGCTCCCACAGGGTCGGGTTCCGCTCTGAAATTCAAGGAAGATTCGCAATGAATGTATTAGAGCTGTTAAACCAATGGCACTTCGGTGCCACTGACTGGCTGGTAATCGGGTTGGGCATCGCCCTGGCCTACATCGTGTTCGGCATCGCGGGCTTCGGCACCGCGCTGGTGGCCGGGCCGATGCTGATCCTGTTCATGCCGCTGTCGAAGATCGTGCCCTTGCTGGTGCTGCTGGATTTTGTCGCGGCCTTCGGCAATCTGTTGCCTTCACGGCGCGATGTGGCAAAACCGGAGCTGCTGCGATTACTGCCTTGCATGGCTGTGGGCTGCACCCTGGGCGTGATCTTTCTGTTGAACCTCAAGTCCGATCTGTTGCTGCTGTTGATGGGGCTGTTCATCAGTGCCTATGCCATCTACAGCCTGTGGATCAAAGCGCGTCCGGCGCAATTGTCTGCCGCCTGGGCAGTGCCGATGGGCACCGTGGGCGGGATGTTCGGGGCGTTGTTTGGCAGTGGCGGCTTTCTCTACGCGATCTATTTGAACAGCCGCTTGCCCAAGGAAGCGGCCCGTGCGACCCAGAGTGCGCTGATCAGTTGCAGCACGGTGGTGCGTCTGAGCCTGTTCATTGTCGCGGGCGTCTATGCCGAGCTACCCTTGTTGGTGCTGGCGCTGTGTTTGTTGCCGGCCATGGCCCTGGGCCTGTGGATCGGTCGACGGTTGACCATGAAGTTGTCGCGCGAAGCGTTCGTGCGGCTGGTGACCTGGCTGGTGCTGGCCAGTGGCATCGCCTTGATCGGGCGTTACTTGAGTACTTGACCTGTGAATCCCCGGGCTTAAGCTGCCGGGCTTCTTTCAAAGCGTTGCAGCAGGCCGCCCCATGAATTCCCAAAGCATCATTGTCCCGAAAATCTCCACGCTGCCGGTGCACGAGCCCCGGGCCCGGGCGATCGTGCGTTGGCTGGTGCGCAAGAACATCATCAACGAAGAGCTGACCACCTGCGGCCGCACCGGCAATCGCATGGCCCATGCCATCGGCGAGGGTGCCCGGGATGTGGTCCTGCACCCGCAAGCCCTGCCGTTCGGCGAGCCGGTCAATGGCCTGGAGATCGTCACCAAGCGCTGCATCTATACGCCGGCCAAGGGATTTCTTGGCGAGGCCGGTTGTGCCGAGTGTCGCAAGGAGATCGGGGAAGCGCTGTTCGAAAGTCTCGAAGACTGGATGCCCGGGCGTACCGACAACTTCACTTGCCCGGAATGCGGGCACGAAGACGACATCAACGGCTTTCTGTACCTGCAGGAGTGCGGCTTTTCCAACCTGGGCTTCATCTTCAATAACTGGGCCGAGGCGGGGTTCAAGCAGAGCTTTCTTGATGAGTTTGCCGATTGGCTGGATCAACCGGTGAGTTGGGTGAAAGTGGAGTTGTGACAGGTCTGATGGACCGCGTTATCGTTCATCGCTGGCAAGCCAGCTCCTACAGGATCGCGTCGAATTTGTAGGAGCCGGCTTGCTGGCGATGCTCTTCAAATGTCCCGTCGATCACCGTATCGATAATAGACAGAGTTTTACATTGAACCCGAGGGGGTGTCTGACTATAATGGCGCGCTTCCATTTTCCCGCTCGGGAGCCCCCGCGATGCTGCGTATCAGCCAAGAAGCTCTGACATTCGACGACATTCTCCTAGTGCCCGGTTATTCCGAGGTGCTTCCTAACGAAGTCAGTCTCAAGACCCGCCTTACCCGTGGCATCGAGCTGAATATTCCACTGGTTTCCGCCGCCATGGACACCGTCACTGAAGCCCGTCTGGCAATTGCCATGGCTCAGGAAGGTGGTATCGGTATCATCCACAAGAACATGACCATCGAGCAGCAAGCTGCCGAAGTGCGCAAGGTCAAGCGTTACGAAGCCGGTGTGGTCAAGGACCCGATCACCATCGACGCCGACGCCACCGTGCGCGAATTGTTCGAACTGACCCGCATGCACAACATCTCCGGCGTTCCGGTGCTGCACAATGGCGACCTCGTCGGCATCGTGACCTCCCGTGACGTGCGTTTCGAGAACCGTCTGGAAGCCACTGTCCGTGAAGTGATGACGCCTAAAGAGCGTCTGGTCACGGTCAAGGAAGGCGCCGACAAGAACGATGTGCGTGAACTGCTGCACAAGCACCGCATCGAGCGCGTGCTGATCGTCGACGACAAATTTGCCCTCAAAGGCATGATGACCGTCAACGACATCGAAAAAGCCAAGGCTTACCCGCTGGCCAGCAAGGACGATCAAGGTCGTCTGCGCGTGGGTGCTGCGGTCGGTACCGGTAAAGACACCGGTGACCGCGTTACCGCGCTGGTCGCTGCCGGCGTTGACGTGGTGGTGGTCGACACCGCCCACGGTCACTCCAAAGGCGTGATCGACCGCGTTCGCTGGGTCAAGCAGAACTTCCCTGAAGTGCAGGTGATTGGCGGCAACATCGCCACCGGCGCTGCCGCCAAGGCCCTGGCCGAAGCGGGCGCTGACGCAGTCAAGGTCGGTATCGGCCCAGGTTCGATCTGCACCACCCGTATCGTCGCCGGTGTCGGCGTCCCGCAAATCAGTGCCATCGCCAACGTCGCCGCTGCCCTTGAAGGCACTGGCGTACCGTTGATCGCCGACGGCGGCATCCGTTTCTCCGGTGACCTGTCCAAGGCCATCGTAGCCGGTGCCTCCTGCGTGATGATGGGCTCGATGTTCGCCGGTACCGAAGAAGCGCCGGGCGAGATCGAACTGTTCCAGGGTCGTTCGTACAAGGCTTACCGCGGCATGGGTTCGCTGGGCGCCATGTCCCAGGCCCAAGGCTCCTCCGACCGTTACTTCCAGGACTCCTCGGCAGGCGCCGAGAAACTGGTTCCGGAAGGCATCGAAGGCCGTGTGCCGTACAAAGGCACCCTGAGCGCCATCATCCATCAACTGATGGGTGGCCTGCGCTCCTCGATGGGCTACACCGGCAGTGCCGACATCGAAGAGATGCGCACCAAGCCTGAGTTCGTGCGGATCACCGGCGCTGGCATGGCCGAGTCCCACGTCCACGACGTGCAGATCACCAAGGAAGCGCCAAACTACCGCGTAGGTTGAGCCTTCAAGCAATACATCAAGCAACCGGGGCTGTTTTATTCAGCCCCGAGTTGTTTCTGAATCACGACTGTGTCCGAATTTTTTAGACGAGACTGAATCATGGCCCTCGACATTCACGCCCACCGCATCCTGATCCTCGACTTCGGTTCCCAGTACACCCAACTGATCGCCCGCCGCGTGCGTGAAATCGGCGTGTACTGCGAACTGCACCCGTTCGACATGGACGAAGATGCGATCCGCGAATTCGCTCCTAAAGGCGTCATCCTCGCCGGTGGCCCAGAGTCGGTGCACGAAGCCAACAGCCCTCGCTGCCCGCAAGCCGTTTTCGACCTGGGCGTGCCGGTCTTCGGTATCTGCTACGGCATGCAGACCATGGCCGAGCAACTGGGCGGCAAGGTTGAAGGTTCCGAGCTGCGTGAGTTCGGTTACGCCCGCGTCGACGTGGTCGGCAAGAGCCGCCTGCTCGACGGCATCGAAGACCACATCGACGCCGACGGCCTGTTCGGCCTCGACGTGTGGATGAGCCACGGTGACAAAGTTACCCGCATGCCGGAAGACTTCCATATCCTGGCCAGCACCCCGAGCTGCCCGATCGCCGGCATGTTCAGCGACGAGCGTCGTTACTACGGCGTGCAGTTCCACCCGGAAGTGACCCACACCAAGCAGGGCGGTCGCATCCTGTCGCGTTTCATCCTCGACATCTGCGAGTGTGAAGCCCTGTGGACCCCTTCGAAGATCGCTGAAGACGCCATCGCCCAGGTTCGCGCCCAGGTCGGCACCGACAACGTCCTGCTCGGCCTGTCCGGCGGTGTGGACTCGTCCGTGGTTGCCGCGCTGCTGCACAAGGCCATCGGCGACCAGCTGACCTGCGTATTCGTCGACAACGGCCTGCTGCGCCTGCACGAAGGCGAGCAAGTGATGGCCATGTTCGCCGAGAACATGGGCGTCAAGGTGATCCGCGCCAACGCCGAGGAGCAGTTCCTCGGTAACCTGGCCGGCGAAGCCGACCCGGAGAAGAAGCGCAAGATCATCGGCCGTACCTTCATCGACGTGTTCGATGCCGAATCCTGCAAGCTGGACAACATCAAGTACCTGGCCCAGGGCACCATCTACCCGGACGTGATCGAGTCGGCTGGCGCGAAAAGCGGCAAGGCCCACGTGATCAAGTCGCACCACAACGTGGGCGGCCTGCCGGAAGAGATGAACCTGAAGCTGGTCGAGCCACTGCGCGAACTGTTCAAGGACGAAGTCCGTCGTCTGGGCCTGGAACTGGGCCTGCCGTACGACATGGTCTACCGTCACCCGTTCCCGGGCCCGGGCCTGGGCGTGCGCATCCTCGGTGAAGTGAAGAAGGAATACGCCGACCTGCTGCGTCGTGCCGACCACATCTTCATCGAAGAACTGCGCAAGGCCGACTGGTACCACAAGGTCAGCCAGGCGTTCGTGGTGTTCCAGCCGGTGAAATCGGTTGGCGTGGTGGGCGATGGCCGTCGTTACGCCTGGGTCGTGGCCCTGCGTGCCGTGGAAACCATCGACTTCATGACCGCGCGTTGGGCACACCTGCCTTACGAACTGCTGGAAACCGTTTCCGGCCGTATCATCAATGAAATCGAAGGCATCTCCCGCGTCACCTACGACGTGTCGAGCAAGCCGCCGGCGACCATTGAGTGGGAGTGATCCCGCACCAGCCTTGAAGGGTTGATCGCAGGATAAAAAGCCGTGTGAACGAGAGTTCACGCGGCTTTTTGCATTGGAGCCGGCCGTACCTGCGGCCCGTCGTCACGTCCGCTTTGCTGTTTCTTTCGCAACTGCGGGTGTATCGTATTCGCCTTTTGCGGCCCCCGGGCCTGTCGTTGAAACGTGAGGTAGTTGAGTTCATGTCCTTTACCCGTCGTCAAATCCTCGGTGGCCTGGCCGGTCTTGTAGTCGTTGGTGTCGGTGCGGGGGGCGCGTCGCGTTACTGGCTGGGCAAGATGGCTGACGCGGATGCCGGTCACGACTATGAACTGATTGCGGCACCGCTGGACGTCGAGCTGGTGGCCGGGCACAAGACCCCGGCCTGGGCGTTCGGCCCGTCGGCGCCAGGCACCGAATTGCGCGTGCGCCAGGGTGAATGGCTGCGGGTGCGATTCATCAACCATCTGCCGGTTGCCACCACGATTCACTGGCACGGCATCCGCCTGCCGCTGGAAATGGACGGCGTGCCTTACGTGTCGCAGTTGCCAGTGTTGCCGGGTGAATACTTCGATTACAAATTCCGTGTGCCGGATGCCGGCAGCTACTGGTATCACCCGCACGTGAACAGTAGCGAAGAGCTCGGTCGTGGCCTGGTCGGCCCGCTGATCATCGAGGAGCGCGAGCCCACCGGTTTCAAGTATGAAAAGACCTTGAGCCTGAAAAGCTGGCACGTCGACGACGTCGGCAATTTCGTCGAGTTCAGCATTCCCCGGGAAGCCGCCCGTGGCGGTACGGCGGGGCGCCTGGCGACCATCAATGGCGTGCCGCAGGCGGTGATCGACTTGCCCGCCGGACAGATTACCCGGGTGCGCCTGCTCAACCTCGACAACACCCTGACCTATCGCCTGAACATCCCCGGCGTCGAAGCGCAGATCTATGCGCTGGATGGCAATCCCATCGAGCCGCGGCCGCTGGGCAAGGAATACTGGCTGGGCCCCGGCATGCGCATTTGCCTGGCGATCAAGGCGCCACCGGCCGGTGAAGAGTTGTCGTTGCGCAATGGCCCTGTACGCCTGGGCACGTTCCGCTCGGTGGCCAATACCGACGCGCCGACCCAATGGCCACCGGCGCTGCCCGCCAACCCGATTGCCGAGCCGGACCTGGCCAATGCCGAGAAACTCAACTTCAATTTCGAATGGGTCGGTTCGGTCTCGGTGAACGTCGACAACGGCAGGCCGCCGAGCCTGTGGCAGATCAACGGCAAGGCCTGGGACATCACCGACAAGACCTGCGCCGACCGCCCGATCGCCAAGCTCGAGAAGGGCAAGAGCTACATTTTCGAATTGAAAAACATGACTCAGTATCAGCACCCGATTCACCTGCACGGCATGAGCTTCAAGGTGATTGCCTCGAACCGGCACAAGGTCATCCCGTATTTCACCGACACTTACCTGTTGGGTAAGAACGAGCGGGCGCAGGTGGCGCTGGTGGCGGATAATCCTGGCGTGTGGATGTTCCATTGCCATGTGATCGACCACATGGAAACCGGCCTGATGGCCGCTATCGAGGTGGCGTGATGCGTCAGATTCGTCCCGCCGCCATCATCGACCGCAGCCGTGACCGCGACTTCATGCGTGAAGCCCTGGCGCTGGCGGCCCAAGGCGCCGCCCTGGGCGAAGTGCCGGTGGGCGCCGTGCTGGTGCAGGACGGTGAAATCATCGGCCGTGGCTTCAACTGCCCGATCAGCGGCAGCGATCCCAGTGCCCACGCCGAGATGGTGGCGATCCGCGCTGCCGCCCAGGCCGTGAGCAACTATCGCCTGCCGGGCAGCACGCTGTACGTGACGCTGGAGCCGTGCAGCATGTGCGCCGGGTTGATCGTGCATTCAAGGATTGCACGGGTGGTGTATGGCGCGCTGGAGCCCAAAGCCGGGATTGTTCAGAGCCAGGGGCAGTTTTTTACCCAGGGATTTTTGAATCACCGGGTGTTGTATGAGGGTGGGGTGTTGGCAGAGGAGTGTGGGGCTGTTTTAAGTGAGTTCTTCAAGGCCCGCAGAGCCAAACCTTCAGACTGAACACTGAACTAATGTGGGAGCGGGCTTGCTCGCGAAGAGGTGTGTCAGTCGACATGGTTGTTGTCTGACACACCGCTTTCGCGAGCAAGCCCGCTCCCACATTTTGATCTCCATTGATCTGGAGAATGGCTTACTTGCGAGCGACGATCACCGCCCGCATCGGCGCCGGCAGCCCTTCAATGGTCTTGCTGTGATCTTGCGGATCAAGGAAATCACTCAGCGACTGATACTTCATCCACTCGGTGCCGCGCTGTTCCTCGACAGTGGTCACACTCACGTCCACGCATTTCACATCGCTGAACCCGGCACGCCGCAGCCACAACTCCAGGGCCGGCACCGACGGCAGGAACCAAACGTTGCGCATCTGCGCGTAGCGGTCTTCCGGCACCAGCACTTGGTGTTTGTCGCCTTCGACCACCAGGGTTTCCAGCACCAGTTCACCACCCTTGACCAGGCAATCCTTCAGCGCCAGCAAATGCTCGATCGGCGAGCGGCGGTGGTAGAACACGCCCATGGAAAACACCGTGTCGAACCCTTCGAGGTTCGGCGGCAGGTCCTCGAACGGGAAGGGCAGGTGCCAGGCATTCGGCTCTGACAAGTAACGTTGAACCGCCTGGAACTGGCAGAAGAACAACCAGTTCGGATCGACGCCGATCACGCTGTCGGCGCCAGCACCGAGCATGCGCCACATGTAATAGCCGTTGCCGCAGCCGACATCGAGGATGCGCTTGCCCTTGAGCTCCAGGTGCGGTGAGACCCGCGACCATTTCCAGTCCGAGCGCCATTCGGTGTCGACGTGCACGCCAAACAGGTCGAACGGCCCTTTGCGCCATGGTGACAAGCCCATCAGCGCGGTGCGCATTTGTGCGCGGGTTTCATCGTCGCAATCGGTGTCGAGCTTCAAGCCGTTGAGCAAATCAACTTCACTCGGCTGGATCTTCGGTAGGGCGTCCAGTGCGCTCTGCCAGCGTTCCAGGTCACCGTGGCCCTTCTCCATTTTCTTGTCGAGTTGCTGCTGCAGGGTGTTGGCCCAATCAGCCAGCGGCGTGCCGGCCAGACGACGGGCGAGGGGGGACAGATCTATCATGGCAAGGCAATCAACGAGGCAAAGTTAAGACACTGGAACCACGGCACGACTTTCGAGAACCCGGCGGCCAACAGGCGTTCGCGGTGTTCTTCGAGGCTGTCGGGCTTCATGACGTTTTCGATGGCGCTGCGCTTCTGGGCGATTTCCAGTTCGCTGTAGCCGTTGGCGCGCTTGAAGGCGACGTGCAGGTCGGTGAGCAATGCGTGCTCCTTCTCGTCTTCAAAGCGCAGTTTTTCCGAGAGAATCAATGCGCCACCGGGCAATAGCGATTGGCGGATGCGCGACAGCAACGCGGTACGCTGATCTGGCGCGATGAATTGCAGGGTGAAGTTCAAAGCCACCACCGAGGCAGGTTTGAATTCCAGGGCGAGGATGTCGCCTTCGATCACTTCCACCGGCAGCAACTCCTGGAACATCGAGTCCTGGCCGTTCAGATATTCACGGCACCGCTCGACCATCGCCGCGGAGTTATCCACAGCGATAACGCGACAACCCTCGGTGCGCACATGGCGACGCAGCGCCTGGGTTACCGCGCCCAGGGACGAACCGAGGTCGTAGAGCACACTGTTGGGCTGGGCGAACTGCGCGGCGAGCACACCGAGGTTTTCGACGATGGTCGGGTAACCCGGCACCGAGCGCTTGATCATGTCCGGGAACACCCGCACCACGTCCTCGTTGAAGGCGAAGTCAGGCACTTGGGCCAAAGGCTGGGCGAATAGGCGATCGGATTCTTTGCTCACGGCGGTTCCGGCGGTGGATGTGGAAAAGGCCGGCATTTTAGCCAAGTTGGCGCGGGGATGCGCGGGTTGTCTGATAAACCGAAGGGGGCAGTTCTGAAATCTGCGTGTCCAGTCCGACCGCCTTCGCGAGCAAGCCCGCTCCCACAGTGGTTTTGTGTGCGACACAGATTCAATGTGGGAGCGGGCTTGCTCGCGAAGGGGTCAACGCGGTTTCTGATCGAACGCCGATGCCGTGATACCCCATTGGCCAAGCCAATAGCTGAGGATGATCACGTAGGGCGCCGCATCAAACGGAATCACAAACCGACTGATACCAATTACGCTATCCGAAAACACAAACGCCACGGCGCCAGCAGCGGCCAGCAGCGCCGAACGCTTGGGCACGTCAGTACCGAGTCGGGCCAGCGCACGCCAGAGCATGGCGCTGATCGCCAGGCCGTAGACGATCACCGGAATCAGCAAGGGCCCCAGCCCGTGAGAGATCAGTATTCCCAGCAACACCACGCCAACGCCGAGGGCCAGCATCAGTGGCAACAGGGCCAGCCGCTTGCAGTCACTCAAGTAAGCCTTCAGATACGCCAGATGCGCGACCAAAAACGCCCCAAGGCCGAACACGAACAAATCCCCCGGCCAAGCCAGCAACACGTCGCCGACCAGGGAGAAAATCAAGCCAAGGCTGATCCAGCGCCGATACTCGCTGGGCGGTGCGTCGTGCAGCCAGCCGAGCAGGGCCAGGACCGGCAGCGGCTTGACCAGCAGGCAAAGCAGGGAGGCGTGAACGCTCAGGCCATAAATAAAGGTCACCGCGCCCATCAGCGCCAGAATCAGCCAGCCCACGGTCAGTTGACCGAAATGGCGCAGTCGAAGGCATCCGCCGGCAGCACTTCCGGTGCCCAGGGTTGTTGCGAAGTCAGGCGCAAACGTCCCGTTCCCGAGGCGAAGGCCTGGAACCGCCAGGTCGAAACACCGGCAGCGCCGACGACGCCGGCATCTTCCGGGTTGCTGTAGACCTCGGGGCTAAGCGCGTGCAGCACGCCACCGGCAGAATCCTGGATGGACCAGCGATAACCCGTGGTCGGATTGCTCGGCAGGGTCAGGATCAGGTTTTGCCCGCTGGTGAGTTTTACCGGGCATTCGCTTTGTTTTTCCACAGTCACGTTGTGCGCAGGTTGCGTGGCGCAGGCGGCCAGCAAGGCGAGTGCGAGGGGGATTAACAGGCGAGTGGGGGACATAGGTTTGGTGGCTCCGGCGTTCACGACGAACGGCGAGCATAACCGAGATGAGACAAATTGTGACAGTCGCCGAAGGTAGCGGTGGCAGGGCTGACGCCATCGCTGGCGAGCCAGCTCCTACAGGGTTTTGCGGTGGACACACCTTTAGTGAGCACCGCCGGCCACTGTAGGAGCTGGCTTGCCAGCGATAGCGGTAGCGCAGTCGCTACAGCAACATCAGAAAAGCACCTTCGCCACATCCGCAAACCGCTTGGCGAAATGCACGGTAATGCCCTCCTTCAGATACTCCGGCAACTCCTCGAAATTGCCCCGGTTCGCCTCCGGCAATATCAGCTCGAAAATCTTCTGCCGCCGCGCCGCAATCACCTTCTCACGCACCCCGCCAATCGGCAGTACATGCCCGGTCAGCGTCAGTTCGCCGGTCATGGCCACGCCTTTTTTCGGTGGCTGGTTGCGGGCCAGGGACAGCAGGGCGCTGGCCATGGTCACACCGGCGCTCGGGCCGTCTTTCGGCGTGGCGCCTTCCGGGACGTGCAGGTGGACGAACGCTTCGTCGAAGAATTTCGGATCACCGCCAAACGACTTCAGGTTGGAGCTGACGTAGCTGTAGGCAATTTCCGCCGATTCCTTCATCACTTCACCCAGTTGCCCGGTGAGTTTGAAGCCGCGGTTGAGCGTGTGGATGCGCGTCGCTTCGATCGGCAGGGTGGCGCCACCCATGCTGGTCCAGGCCAGGCCAGTGATCACGCCGGTGCCGGAAAGCACTTGCTCGTTACGGAACACCGGTTTGCCCAAGGACGATTCGAGGTCTTTCGGGCCAATCTTGATTGTTGCTTGCGGATCTTCGAGCAGCTTCACCACGGCTTTGCGCACCAGTTTGCCGAGGTTTTTTTCCAGCTGACGGACCCCTGCTTCACGGGCATAACCGTCGATCAGCGCCTTGAGGGCGTTGTCGCTGATGCTCAGGCTGCCTTTCGATACGCCGGCCTTCTCAAGCTGTTTCGGCCACAGGTGACGCTTGGCGATGGCGACTTTTTCTTCGGTGATGTAACCCGACAGGCGGATCACTTCCATCCGGTCCAGCAAGGGGCCGGGAATCGAATCCAGGGTGTTGGCGGTGCAGACAAACAGCACTTTCGACAGGTCCATGCGCAGATCGAGGTAGTGGTCGAGGAATTCGACGTTCTGTTCCGGATCCAGGGTTTCCAGCAGCGCCGAGGCCGGGTCACCCTGATAGCTTTGGCCCATCTTGTCGATTTCGTCGAGCATGATCACCGGGTTCATCACTTCGACGTCTTTGAGCGCCTGCACCAGTTTGCCCGGTTGTGCGCCGATGTAGGTGCGGCGATGGCCCTTGATCTCGGCCTCGTCACGCATGCCACCCACGCTGAAGCGGTAGAACGGTCGGCCGAGGGATTCGGCGATGGATTTGCCGACGCTGGTCTTGCCCACGCCCGGCGGCCCCACCAGCAGCACGATGGAACCGCTGATTTCGCCCTTGTAGGCACCGACCGCGAGAAACTCGAGGATGCGGTCCTTGATGTCGTCGAGGCCTGCGTGGTGGTTGTCCAGCACCTTGCGCGCGTGCTTGAGGTCGAGTTTGTCTTCGCCGTAAACACCCCACGGCACCGAGGTCGCCCAGTCGATGTAGTTGCGGGTGACCGCATATTCCGGCGAGCCGGTTTCGAGGATCGACAGCTTGTTCATTTCTTCTTCGAGGCGTTTCTGCACCTGCGCTGGCAGGACCTTGCCCACCAGTCGCTGTTCGAACTGTTCGAGGTCAGCGCTGCGGTCGTCCTTGGTCAGGCCCAGCTCCTGCTGTATGACCTTGAGTTGTTCCTTGAGGAAGAACTCGCGCTGATGCTCGCCGATCTTGCGATTAACTTCAGCGGAAATCTCTTTTTGCAGGCGCGCGACCTCGACTTCCTTGCGCAGCATCGGCAGGACTTTTTCCATGCGCTTGAGCATGGGCACGCAGTCGAGCACTTCCTGCAGTTCGCTGCCGGTTGCCGAAGTCAGGGCAGCGGCGAAGTCGGTCAGCGGGGATGGATCGTTGGGGCTGAAGCGGTTGAGGTAGTTCTTCAGCTCTTCGCTGTACAGCGGGTTGAGCGGCAGCAGTTCCTTGATCGCATTGATCAGCGCCATGCCGTAGGCCTTGACCTCGTCGGTCGGCTCGGTGGGCTGGTGCGGGTATTCGACTTCCACCAGGTACGGCGGGCGATGGTGCTTGAGCCAGGTCTTGAGGCGCACACGGGTCAGGCCCTGGGCAACAAATTGCAGTTTGCCGTTTTCGCGACTGGCGTGGTGCACTTTGACCAGAGTGCCGTACAGCGGCAGGGCCGAGGTATCGAAATGGCGCGGATCTTCCTGGGGGGTGTCCATGTAGAACAGGGCCAGGGAGTGATGATCGGATTTGGCGACCAGGTCGAGGGTTTCAGCCCAGGGTTCTTCATTGACGATGACCGGCAGGACCTGGGCCGGGAAGAAGGGGCGATTGTGAATCGGAATGATGTAGACCTTGTCCGGCAGGTTCTGGCCGGGCAGGGCCAGGCCCTTGCCGGCGGTGTGGTGTTCGGTGTTTTCCGGGTCGGCGTATTCGCTGGGGTCTTCGGGGAAGGCTTGCTGGTCGCTCATGGGGCACCTGCGCAATGGGGTATGGGTCTTAGATGGGGCAGGCCTTGGGTGGTTTCAATGGGGGAGGGGATATTCGGGGAGCGTTCAGGATCTGGACAGGTCCTGGCCATTTGCCCGTTGCAGGCATGGCGCGCCGATCAGAACGGACAGCGTTCCCACGGCATGGGAACGCTTCTGCGGGATGTCAGGGGCGAATCTCGATCATCGTGCCGTCCGGCACCAGGTTCCAGATCTCGCGCATGTCCATGTTGCGCATGGCGATGCAACCGTCGGTCCAGTCCAGAGTGTGGAACAGGTGCTCGGGGTTTTCTTCGGTGTCTGGGGTGCCGTGGATCATGATCATGCCGCCGGGATCGACACCTTCGCGTCGCGAGCGGGCGGAATCGCTGATGTTCGGGTAGGAGATGTGCATGGCCAGGTTGAAGCGGTCGCTGACCTTGCGCCAGTCGATCCAGTAGAAACCTTCGGGCGTGCGTTTGTCGCCTTCCATCAGTTTCGGTCCCTGAGGACGTTTGCCCAGGGAAATGCGATAGGTCTTGAATGGCTTGCCGTCGTTGATCAATTGCAATTGATGGGCAGACTTGAGAACCAGGATTTTCTCGATGACCTTGCCGTTCATGGGCTCCATGGCAGTAGCCTGGGACACCGTGACGAACGACAAGAAGAACAGGGCAAGCAACCAGCGCATTGAAACGATTCCCCAAGAGGTGTCGCGACTATATATCTATTTATAGGTGTTTTTGCAGGCGCTGCCGAGGGTTCGGCCGAGTTCGGACGATCTGTGCGCGCCTAACGATGATACCAAGATGACATCAACTGATGACAGGCTGGGCCAGCGGCGGGATCGATTCGGACCGCACGGGGTAGACCTCGGTCCGCCGGTCAGCGAAGAAGCATTCTAAGGTACGGCCCACCGTGCGGAAAGCCAGCTCGTCCCAAGGAATGTCGGCTTCGTCGAATAGTTGCACTTCCAGGCTCTCGGGACCGGCAGCAAAATCCAGGTCCGCAAGCTCGGCGCGGAAGAACACATGCACCTGGCTGATATGCGGCACGTCGATCAGCGTATAGATGCTCAGGTTGCGCACCCGCGCGCAGGCTTCCTCGGCGGTCTCGCGAATGGCCGCCTGCTCGATGGTCTCACCGTTTTCCATGAAGCCGGCAGGCAGGGTCCAGTAGCCCCGGCGCGGCTCGATGGCGCGGCGGCACAACAGCACCTGGGTGCCCCAGGTCGCCACGCAACCGGCGACGATGTTGGGGTTCTGGTAATGGATGGTGTGACAGCTGTCGCAGACAAAACGCAGGCGTGAATCGCCTTCGGGAATGCGCTGGGTCACCGGGTTGCCGCACTGACTGCAAAATTTCATGCTTGGGTTCCTGAATGCTGCGCCTATCTTGGCGTGCGGCGGTGGCTGTCGGCAAGTTGTCGTTTCGCGACATGCCACTGTCCGGGGGGTTGGGCGACCTAAGCGATTAGTGCATGATGCAGGGTAAGGCACTGATCGAGAACACTCATGCTGGACGAGCTACTGCATCGGGTAAGTCACCACACACCGCGCACGCTGGAGACTGACCGACGTTTCCCCGAGGCCGCCGTCCTGGTGCCGATTACCCGCAGTGACGAGCCGGAGCTGGTGTTGACCCTGCGCGCCAGCGGGCTGTCGACCCATGGTGGCGAAGTCGCTTTCCCCGGTGGTCGACGCGACCCCGAAGACCCCGACCTTGTTTTTACCGCCCTGCGCGAAGCCGAGGAAGAGATCGGCCTGCCACCGGGACTGGTCGAAGTGATCGGCCCGCTGAGCCCGTTGATCTCCCTGCACGGCATCAAGGTCACACCTTATGTCGGGGTGATTCCGGACTTCGTCCAATACCGCGCCAACGATGCCGAGATCGCCGCCGTGTTCAGTGTGCCCCTGGAGTTCTTCCGCGAGGACCCGCGCGAGCACACCCATCGCATCGACTACCAGGGCCACAGTTGGTACGTACCGAGTTATCGCTACGGCGAATTCAAGATCTGGGGTTTGACGGCAATCATGATCGTCGAGTTGATCAATCTGCTCTATGACGCGAAAATCAGCCTGCACTCACCGCCTAAAAGCTTTATCAATACCTGAAGCCATCATTCGAATGGCCTGAACACGCCGCTGCCTGAGCCTTGAGGACAACACGATGAAATACCGCCTGGGCGACGCCCGTGTCGAGACCCACCCACAGAGCTGGGTCGCTCCCAATGCCGTGCTGGTGGGCAAGGTCAAGCTGGAAGAGGGCGCCAACGTCTGGTTCAACGCCGTGCTGCGGGGCGACAACGAACTGATCCTGATCGGCAAGAACAGCAACGTCCAGGACGGCACTGTGATGCATACCGACATGGGCTACCCGCTGACCATCGGTACCGGCGTGACCATCGGCCACAACGCCATGCTGCACGGCTGCACCGTGGGTGACTACAGCCTGATCGGCATTAATGCGGTGATCCTCAATGGCGCGAAAATCGGCAAGAACTGCATCATCGGCGCCAATTCGTTGATCGGTGAAGGCAAGGAGATTCCCGACGGTTCGCTGGTCATGGGCTCACCCGGCAAGGTGGTGCGCGAACTGACCGAGGCGCAGAAGAAGATGCTGGAAGCCAGCGCCGCTCACTACGTGCATAACTCGCAACGTTATGCCCGCGACCTGGCTGAGCAGGAAGAATGACCACGACCGAACGACCAGTGCCATCGCCCTGCGTGAACATTTGCGCGCTGGACGACGATGACATCTGCACGGGGTGCCAGCGCACGGTGGAAGAGATCACCCGTTGGAGCCGGATGGACAACGAAGAACGGCGCAAGGTGTTGGGGTTGTGCCATGAACGGGCCAAGTCCAGCGGGTTGGTGTGGATGATTGGGGCAAGGCCCGAAAAATGAGGCGAGGCCTTCGCGAGCAAGCCCGCTCCCACATTTGACTAGTGTTGCTCATACATGTTGTGACCGATCCTGAACAATGTGGGAGCGGGCTTGCTCGCGAAGGCGTCAGCACTGTCACCACCGCCTCCTGTGAAGTACCCTGTGCGCCAAATTGACAGGTGTCCCCCATGTTCTTCCTGATCGCCTACATCGGCAGCGTCGTGCTGACCAACTACGCCTTCTCCACCGCCCCGCACCTGGACATCATCTGGTCGGCGTGGGGTGGCCTGGTGTTCGTGTTGCGCGACATGGTGCAAACCCGCTTCGGGCACGGCGCGATTGCGGCAATGCTGGCGGCGCTGGTGCTGTCCTACATCACCTCCGATCCCTCCATCGCCCTGGCCAGCGCCACGGCGTTCGCGGTATCGGAGTGCATCGACTGGCTGGTGTTCAGCATCACTCGGCGTCCGTTGCACGACCGCCTGTGGATAAGTTCGGCCCTGAGCATCCCGCTCGATACCTTTATCTTCTTCGGCATGATCGACGCGCTGACCCCCGGTGTGATTCTCACCGCCCTGGGTTCGAAGTTCGCCGGCGTCACGGCCGTCTGGCTGATCATGGCCTGGCGCTTGCGCAAACAGGCGCTCGTCAGCTGAGCCAAACCCTGCGGTTCATGTAAAATGCCGCGCTTTCTCCCCATGGGAAGCGCGCCAGGCGCCGCATCCCTCGATGATCCGCTTCTTGAGGACTTGAGATGACCCGTATCGGAACTCCATTGTCGCCCACCGCGACCCGCGTATTGATGTGTGGCTGTGGCGAACTGGGCAAGGAAGTGGTGATCGAGCTGCAACGCCTGGGCGTTGAAGTGATTGCCGTGGATCGCTACGCCAATGCCCCGGCCATGCAGGTGGCGCATCGCAGCCACGTGATCAACATGCTCGATGGTGCGGCCCTGCGCGCGGTGATCGAAGCCGAAAAGCCGCACTTCATCGTGCCGGAAATCGAAGCCATTGCCACCGCCACCCTGGTGGAACTGGAGGCCGAAGGCTTCACCGTCATCCCGACCGCGCGTGCCGCACAGCTGACCATGAACCGCGAAGGCATCCGTCGCCTGGCTGCCGAAGAGCTGGACCTGCCGACTTCGCCTTACCACTTCGCCGACACCTTCGAGGACTACAGCAAGGCCGTCGAGGACCTGGGCTTCCCATGCGTGGTCAAGCCGGTCATGAGCTCGTCGGGCAAGGGCCAGAGCCTGCTGCGCAGCGTCGATGACGTGAAGACGGCCTGGGATTACGCCCAGGAAGGCGGGCGTGCTGGCAAAGGCCGGGTGATCGTCGAAGGTTTTATCGATTTCGATTATGAAATCACCCTGCTGACCGTGCGTCACGTCGGCGGTACCACCTTCTGCGCGCCGGTCGGCCATCGCCAGGAGAAGGGCGACTACCAGGAAAGCTGGCAGCCTCAGGCCATGAGCCCGGTGGCCCTGGCTGAATCCGAACGCGTGGCCAAGGCCGTGACCGAGGCCCTGGGTGGCCGTGGCCTGTTTGGCGTCGAGCTGTTCATCAAGGGTGATCAGGTGTGGTTCAGCGAAGTGTCGCCGCGTCCGCACGACACTGGCCTGGTCACGTTGATCTCCCAGGACCTGTCGCAATTCGCCCTGCATGCACGGGCGATTCTGGGCCTGCCGATTCCGTTGATCCGTCAGTTCGGCCCATCGGCTTCGGCGGTGATCCTGGTGGAAGGGCAGTCGACCCAGACTGCTTTCGCCAATCTGGGCGCGGCATTGAGCGAGCCGGATACGGCGTTGCGCCTGTTTGGCAAACCTGAAGTGAATGGCCAGCGGCGGATGGGTGTTGCCTTGGCTCGTGACGAGTCGATCGAAGCGGCTCGTGCCAAGGCGACCCGTGCATCCCAGGCTGTTGTGGTAGAGCTCTAAACCGAGTCGAAGCCATTCGCGAGCAAGCCCGCTCCCACATTTTGACCGCGTTCTATCAGACAGAGTGCGTCCAAATGTGGGAGCGGGCTTGCTCGCGAAGCTTTGGCTTTTGCCTTTCTTCAGGCAACCCGATTCAAGTCGTTATTACGCGTCTCCTTCAGGCACAGCACAGCAATCAGGCTGAGCACCGCCGCCCCCGACACATACCCGCCGACATAACTCAATCCGCCCATCGCCACCAGTTTCTGCGCGAAGAACGGTGCTGCCGAGGCCCCGACGATCCCGCCCAGGTTGTAGGCCGCCGATGCGCCGGTATAGCGCACGTGGGTCGGAAACAGCTCTGGCAGCAGCGCACCCATGGGCGCAAAGGTCACGCCCATCAGGAACAGCTCGATGCACAGGAACAGCGCCACGCCCCAGGTCGAACCCTGGGTCAGCAGCGGTTCCATCAGGAAACCGGACAGGACCGCCAGCACACCCCCGATGATCAGCACCGGTTTACGCCCGTAACGGTCGCTGGCCAGGGCTGACAGTGGTGTGGCCGCGGCCATGAACAACACCGCGAAACACAGCAGGCCGAGGAAGGTTTCACGGCTATAGCCGAGCGTCGCCACGCCGTAACTCAGCGAGAACACGGTCGAGATGTAGAACAGCGCATAACACACCACCATCGAGCCGGCGCCCAGCAGCACTGGCATCCAGTATTGGCTGAACAGCTCCACCAGCGGCATCTTCACCCGCTCCTGGCGCGCCATGGCGTTGGCGAACACCGGTGTTTCGTGGAGCTTGAGGCGCACATACAGACCAACCATCACCAGCGCGGCGCTGAGCAGGAAGGGAATCCGCCAGCCCCAGGCGCGGAACTGTTCATCATCCAGGCCCATGGCCAGGGTCAGGAACAGGCCGTTGGCCGCGAGAAAGCCGATGGAGGGGCCCAGTTGCGGGAACATGCCGAACCAGGCGCGCTTGCCCTTGGGCGCATTCTCGGTGGCGAGCAAGGCGGCTCCGCCCCATTCGCCGCCCAGCCCCAGGCCCTGGCCGAAGCGCAATACACACAGCAGGATCGGCGCCCAGGCCCCGATGCTGTCGTAACCCGGGAGTACGCCGATCAGCGTGGTGCACACGCCCATCAGCAAGAGGGACGCGACCAGGGTCGATTTACGTCCGATGCGGTCGCCAAAGTGCCCGAACAAGGCCGACCCCAGGGGGCGTGCAAGGAATGCGATGCCGAACGTGAGGAAGGCCGAGAGCATCTGGGCCGTGCCGGATGTCTGTGGGAAGAACACAGGGCCAATCACCAGCGCGGCGGCGGTGGCATAGACGTAGAAGTCGTAGAACTCGATGGCCGTGCCGATGAAACTCGCCGTGGCCACGCGGCTGGCGGAGTTCACCGGTTGCGCGGGGGTGGAGTCGTTATAGGTTGTGCTGGTCGTCATGCGGTTATCCCTGACAGTCATGGGCCCCAGTGGAGCGAATTATTATGGTCGATTACCCAGGGATGTGGGTGGAGGCGCGGTCGCTGTTCCAGGTAGGAACGGGCGTCGGTGTGTAGCGGACGTTTCTGGTGGTCAGGCCGGAACTTGCGGTGTGCGGGGTAAGCACGGGGCGGCGAGGCTTGGGTAAGCGACTCGATTATAGGAAGGTGGCTAACGATTCAACAAGTGCAAAAAGATCGCAGCCTTCGGCAGCTCCTACAGGAGAGCGCGTTCCAATGTAGGAGCTGCCGAAGGCTGCGATCTTTTAACAATCTAGAGGGTGGGTAGAGCAGCGGGAGCCGGGTTGATATGCCAGATCAACACCCGAGTCACCCGATTGTCCTCAGTCTCAAGAATTTCCAGCCGATAACGACCGATTTTCAAGCACACAGGACAGTCCGGGATGGTTTCCAGCGCTTCGGTCACCAGCCCGTTCAGGGTTTTCGGGCCGTCGCTGGGCAGGTGCCAGCCGAGGCTCTTGTTCAGCTCGCGGATCGAGGCGGCGCCGTCGATCACCAGGCGGCCATCGGCCTGGGGGTGGATATGCGGGTTGTCCAGGCTTTGCTGGCTTTCGAATTCGCCGACGATTTCTTCGAGAATGTCTTCCAGGGTGACGATGCCCAGAACCTCGCCGTATTCGTCGACCACCATGCCCAGGCGCCGCTGCTGCTTGTGGAAGTTCAGCAGTTGCAGTTGCAGTGGGGTGCTCTCGGGGACGAAATAGGGTTCGCGACAGGCCGCCAGCAGCGCTTCCAGGGTCAGGCTGCCGTCGGGGAGCAAATGGCCGATTTGCCGGGTATTGAGCACCGCTTCGACCTGGTTGATGTCACTGTGGAACACCGGCAGACGCGTGCGCTGGTTGTGGCGCAGTTGCTCGATGATGTCTTCGATCGGGTCGTCGAGGTTGATCCCTTCGACCTCGCTGCGCGGTACCAGAATGTCGTTGACCGTGATGTTGTCCAGCGCATGGATGCCCGGCAGCGGGTGCGGGCGGCTGGCGGCTTGCTCGTGATGGTCGTGGCGCTCCAGCGCCGGCTCGTCTTCGCTCTGTTGCACGACATTGGCCTTGCGGGCGAACGGGCGCATCAGCAACTGGCTGATGGCATTGAGCAGCCAGGCCGCCGGGTAGATGAGCTTCAGTGGTATGGCCAGCAGGTTGTTGCCCAGTGCCAGGATCGCGTCCGGATGCCGGGCGGCGAGGGCGCGGGGCAGGTAGTCGGCGAGGATCAACAGCAGCGCGCCCGCGCCGAGACAGGCCAGCCACGGGCCGTTTTCGGCCCAGGTGAAAATCGCCAGCAAGGTACAGATGACCATCACCAGGGCGCGGCACAGGGTATTGCAGAAAATCAGGCTGACGAGGGGAAAGCTCAACCGGGCCAGCGGTTTGTCGCTGGCGCGCGAGGCGTTGCGCTGGGCCAGCAAATGCTGCTGCGCCGCTTCTATGGCAGTGAACAGCCCTGACCATAAAATCAGCAAGGCCACTACTGCAAGCATCGGCCCTATGGGCAAGTCGTCCATTATTGCCGCCCGTCAGATGTGCAGGATGTATTCGCGAACCAGCTTGCTGCCGAAATACGCCAGCATCAGCAGGCAGAAACCGGCCAGGGTCCAGCGGATGGCCTTGTGGCCGCGCCAGCCAAGGCGGTTACGGCCCCACAGCAGCACGCTGAAGACGATCCAGGCCAGGCAGGCCAGCAAGGTCTTGTGCACCAGGTGCTGGGCGAACAGGTTATCGACGAACAGCCAGCCGGAGATCAGCGAGAGCGACAGCAGCGTCCAGCCGGCCCAGAGGAAGCCGAACAGCAGGCTTTCCATGGTTTGCAGCGGCGGGAAGTTCTTGATCAGCCCGGACGGGTGCTTGTGCTTGAGCTGGTGATCCTGGACTAGCAGCAGCAACGACTGGAACACCGCGATGGTGAACATGCCGTAGGCGAGGATCGACAACAGGATGTGGGCGAGAATGCCTGGCGCTTCGTCGATGATCTGCACGGTGCCGGCGGGGGCGAACTGCGCCAGTAGCGCGGTCAAGGCGCCCAGGGGGAACAGCAGGACCAGCAGGTTCTCCACCGGTATTCGTGAGCAGGCCAGTAGCGTCAGGGCGATGACCGCGGCGGCAATCAGGCTGGCGGCACTGAAAAAGTCCAGGCCCAGGCCAATCGGGGTCAGCAGGTGGGTCACCAGGCTGGCGCTGTGGGCCAGCACCGCCAGCACGCCGAGCGTAACCAGCAGGCGCTTGTTGGCCTTGGCGCCAGTGGCCAGGCGAGTGCCTTGATAGAAAGTCGCAGCGGCATACAAGCAGGCGGCGGCGAGGGTAGTAAGCAAACTGGGTGACAAGGGGAGCATAAGTCCTGTTAGGCAAGCCCGAAAGGCGCTGAGTTTGGCATAGAACCCACGCGACACGAAAGTGCGAGGTGTCCGCCAGACGCAGTCTTCGCTATAATCCGCGACCTGCCCACGCCGCAGGCTCGCCGAGCACACGTTTAGTCCGGTCTGGGCCGCCATTATCCCGGTCTACACAGGGCCTGAAAGGATCGCGCAATGTTTGAAAACTTAACCGACCGTCTCTCGCAGACGCTGCGCCATGTCACCGGCAAGGCCAAGCTGACCGAGGACAACATCAAAGACACCCTGCGCGAAGTGCGCATGGCGTTGCTCGAAGCCGACGTCGCCTTGCCGGTGGTGAAAGACTTCGTCAATTCGGTCAAGGAACGCGCTGTCGGCACCGAGGTGTCGCGCAGCCTGACGCCGGGCCAGGCCTTCGTGAAGATCGTCCAGGCCGAACTCGAAAGCCTGATGGGCGCGGCCAACGAAGATTTGAACCTGAGCGCCGTGCCGCCAGCGGTCATCCTGATGGCCGGTCTGCAGGGCGCGGGTAAGACCACCACCGCCGGCAAGCTGGCGCGCTTCCTTAAAGAGCGCAAGAAGAAGTCGGTCATGGTCGTGTCCGCGGACGTTTATCGTCCGGCGGCGATCAAGCAGCTGGAAATGCTCGCCGGTGAAGTGGGTGTGACCTTCTTCCCGTCCGACCTGAGCCAGAAGCCGGTCGAGATCGCCCAGGCAGCTATTAAAGAAGCAAAACTCAAGTTCATCGACGTGGTCATCGTCGATACCGCCGGTCGCCTGCACATCGATGAAGAGATGATGGGCGAGATCAAGGCGCTGCATGCCGCGATCAACCCGGTCGAGACCCTGTTCGTGGTCGACGCCATGACCGGCCAGGACGCCGCCAACACGGCCAAGGCCTTTGGCGACGCGCTGCCACTGACCGGTGTGATCCTGACCAAGGTCGACGGCGATGCCCGGGGCGGTGCCGCCCTGTCGGTGCGAGCCATCACCGGCAAGCCGATCAAGTTCATCGGTATGGGCGAGAAGAGCGAAGCGCTCGACCCGTTCCACCCTGAGCGTATCGCCTCGCGCATCCTCGGCATGGGCGACGTGCTCAGCCTGATCGAGCAGGCGGAAGCGACCCTCGACAAGGACAAGGCCGACAAGCTGGCCAAGAAGCTGAAGAAGGGCAAGGGCTTCGACCTCGAAGACTTCCGTGACCAGCTGCAACAGATGAAGAACATGGGCGGCCTCGGCGGCCTCATGGACAAGCTGCCGAACATGGGCGGTGTGAACCTGGCGCAGATGGGCAATGCCCAGGGTGCGGCAGAGAAACAATTCAAGCAGATGGAAGCCATCATCAACTCCATGACGCCGGCCGAGCGCCGTGACCCTGAGATGATCAGCGGTTCGCGCAAACGTCGTATCGCCATGGGGTCCGGCACCCAGGTGCAGGACATCGGTCGCTTGATCAAGCAGCACAAGCAGATGCAGAAGATGATGAAGAAATTCTCCGCGAAAGGCGGAATGGCCAAGATGATGCGCGGCATGGGCGGTATGTTGCCCGGCGGCGGGATGCCCAAGATGTAAAGAATCCGCGCCGGTCATCGCACCGGCGCAGACCCGCAAGGACGCGGGATCTACAGCAAACCCGCACTTGGCGGGAGCTGACTGGCCGTTTTAAACGACGGCTCTATAGCAAATCTGGATGGCGTCCGATAGGCCGCCGGAAAAAGTCATTTGCAAAAGTCCGGATATTCCTTAGAATATGCGGCCTTTCGGGCACCTATGCCCGCTGTGCCTTTAGATTTGCAGCACCGACTACAGGAACGATGTTCACATGCTAACAATCCGTCTTGCCCTTGGCGGCTCCAAAAAGCGCCCGTTTTACCACCTGACCGTAACCGACAGCCGCAACCCGCGCGACGGTTCGCACAAGGAACAGGTTGGTTTCTTCAACCCTGTTGCTCGTGGCCAGGAAGTTCGTCTGTCCGTGAACCAAGAGCGCGTAGCCTACTGGCTGAGCGTTGGTGCACAACCTTCTGAGCGCGTTGCTCAGTTGTTGAAGGAATCTGCCAAGGCTGCGGCCTGAGCAATATGAACGCGACGCCAGCTGTTGCTGATGATTTGATCGTTATCGGCAAGATTTATTCGGTTCACGGCGTTCGCGGCGAAGTGAAGGTGTATTCCTTTACTGATCCGATCAAGAACCTGCTGGAATACAAAACCTGGACGCTCAAGCGTGACGGCAATGTAAAGCAGGTAGAGCTGGTCAGCGGACGCGGGAACGACAAGTTCCTGGTCGCAAAGCTCAAGGGTCTCGATGATCGTGAAGAAGCTCGTCTTCTGGCCGGTTATGAGATCTGCGTGCCGCGCAACCTGTTCCCTGAACTGACCGACGGCGAGTACTACTGGTACCAGCTGGAAGGTCTCAAGGTCATCGACACCCTCGGGCAACTGTTCGGGAAGATCGATCACCTGCTGGAGACCGGCTCGAACGATGTAATGGTGGTCAAGCCTTGCGCTGGCAGCCTGGATGATCGCGAACGCCTGTTGCCCTATACCGAGCAATGCGTGTTGGCCGTCGACCTGGTCGCAGGCGAGATGAAGGTGGATTGGGATGCGGACTTCTAAGCGTGGCTAACTTGCGCGTAGAAGTGATCAGTTTGTTTCCCGAGATGTTCTCCGCCATCAGCGAGTACGGCATCACCAGTCGGGCGGTGAAACAGGGGCTGTTGCAGCTCACCTGTTGGAATCCGCGAGACTACACGACGGATCGACATCACACTGTGGATGATCGCCCTTTTGGCGGTGGTCCGGGCATGGTGATGAAGATCAAGCCCCTGGAAGATGCTCTGGTTCAGGCCAAGGCAGTCGCCGGGGAGGGTGCGAAGGTGATTTACCTGTCGCCCCAAGGCCGTCAACTGACTCAGTCGGCGGTACGCGAGTTGGCGAATCTGGATGCATTGATCCTGATTGCCGGCCGCTATGAAGGCATTGACGAGCGTTTTATTGATGCTCATGTCGATGAAGAGTGGTCGATTGGCGACTATGTACTGTCTGGCGGCGAGCTGCCGGCGATGGTCCTGATCGATGCGGTTACACGACTGCTGCCTGGAGCTTTAGGGCATGCGGACTCCGCCGAGGAAGATTCCTTTACGGATGGTTTGCTGGATTGCCCGCACTACACCCGACCGGAGGTGTATGCGGATCAGCGTGTTCCCGACGTATTGCTAAGTGGCAATCACGCGCACATCCGGCGTTGGCGTTTACAGCAGTCCCTTGGTCGGACCTATGAACGACGCGCCGATCTTCTGGAAAGCCGCTCGCTTTCTGGAGAAGAGAAGAAGCTGCTCGAGGAATACATCCGCGAGCGGGACGATAGTTAACAACGTATCGATGGTAGATCCGACGATTTACCTTAGGAGCACAGCATGACTAACAAAATCATCCTTGCACTCGAAGCAGAGCAGATGACCAAAGAGATCCCTACCTTTGCCCCGGGCGACACCATTGTCGTTCAGGTGAAAGTGAAGGAAGGCGACCGTTCGCGTCTGCAAGCGTTCGAAGGCGTTGTAATCGCCAAGCGTAACCGCGGCGTAAACAGTGCATTCACCGTGCGCAAGATCTCCAACGGTGTTGGCGTAGAGCGTACTTTCCAGACCTACTCCCCGCAAATCGACAGCATGGCTGTCAAGCGTCGCGGTGACGTACGTAAAGCCAAGCTGTACTACCTGCGCGACCTGTCGGGTAAAGCAGCTCGCATCAAGGAAAAACTGGCTTAAGTCCAGCTTCCGATGCAGAAAAAAGCAGCCTACGGGCTGCTTTTTTGTTGCCTGCGATTTATCTTCCCTGGCCGTACTGTCGGCCTTGCCTGAGTCTTTATGCCTGCCATCGATCATCCCTTGATTGACCAGTTTCTCGACGCGCTGTGGCTTGAGAAAGGTCTTTCCGATAACACCCGCGATGCCTATCGAAGCGATCTGGCCCTGTTCAATGGCTGGCTGCAGGAAAAAGGCCTGGAGCTGCTCAACGCCGGGCGCGAATTGATCCTCGATCACCTGGCCTGGCGCCTGGAGCAAAACTACAAGCCCCGTTCAACGGCCAGATTTCTCTCTGGTGTGCGCGGCTTCTATCGCTATCTGCTGCGGGAAAAGCTGATCGCTGTCGATCCGACGTTGCGCATCGATATGCCGCAACTGGGCAGGCCGTTGCCCAAGTCCTTGTCGGAAGCTGATGTGGAAGCGCTGCTGAAAGCACCGGACCTGAGCGAAGCCATCGGCCAGCGCGACCGCGCCATGCTCGAGGTGCTTTATGCCTGTGGCCTGCGGGTGACGGAGCTGATCAGCCTGACGCTGGAGCAGGTCAACCTGCGCCAGGGCGTGCTGCGGGTGATGGGCAAGGGCAGCAAGGAGCGGCTGGTGCCGATGGGCGAGGAGGCGATCGTCTGGGTCGAGCGTTATTTGCGCGATGGTCGTGGCGAGCTGCTGGGCGGGCGGCCCAGCGATGTGTTGTTCCCCAGCCAGCGCGGCGAGCAGATGACCCGCCAGACGTTCTGGCATCGGATCAAGCACCAGGCCAAGGTCGCCGGCATCGCCAAGTCGCTGTCACCGCATACATTGCGCCACGCGTTCGCCACGCATCTGCTCAACCACGGCGCGGATCTGCGGGTGGTGCAGATGCTGCTCGGTCATAGTGACTTGTCGACTACGCAGATCTACACCCACGTCGCCCGCGCACGCTTGCAGGACCTTCACGCCAAACACCACCCCCGTGGTTGACGCCGTCCCCCTGTAGGAGCTGCCGCAGGCTGCGATCTTTTGATCTTAAAGATCAAAGTCAAAAGATCGCAGCCTGCGGCAGCTCCTACAGGGGGGGTGTGATGTCTTGTATCAGGTGCATTCGGCCACACGAACCTTATGTGGTAGGCTTTGCCAGTTTGCACGATGGGCGTTTATGACCCGGTGTTTCGGCACTGGCGTTCTGAGCGTCCCATTTGTCCGCCTTCAGGAGTTCTCATGCGTTTGACCCAGATTTTCGCCGCCGCCGCCATCGCGTTGGTCAGCACCTTTGCTGTCGCCGATGACGCGGCCGATAAAGCCATTCGTAAAAGCCTGGAAAACCTCCAGCTCGAAGTACCGGTAGAAAGCATTTCCGCCAGCCCTCTGCCAGGCCTGTACGAAGTCAAGCTGCAAGGCAGCCGCGTACTCTATGCCAGCGCCGACGGCCAGTACGTGGTCCAGGGCTACATGTTCCAGCTCAAGGACGGCAAGCCGGTCAACCTGACCGAGAAGACCGAGCGCCTGGGTGTTTCCAAACTGGTCAACGCCATCCCCGTCGCGGAAACCGTGGTGTACCCAGCCATTGGCGAAACCAAGTCGCACATCACCGTGTTCACCGACACCACCTGCCCGTACTGCCACAAACTGCACGCCGAAGTGCCGGAGCTGAACAAGCGTGGCATCGAAGTGCGTTACGTGGCGTTCCCACGCCAGGGCCTGGGTTCGCCGGGTGACGAGCAACTGCAGGCGGTCTGGTGTTCGAAAGACAAGAAGGCGGCCATGGACAAGATGGTCGACGGCAAGGAAATCAAGGCCGCCAAGTGCGATAACCCGGTATCCAAGCAATTCGCCCTCGGCCAGTCGATTGGCGTGAACGGCACGCCGGCCATCGTTTTGGCCGACGGTCAGGTCATTCCGGGCTACCAGCCGGCGCCACAAGTCGCCAAACTGGCGCTCAGTGCCAAGTAATTCGTATCGTCACGGTCAGCCGTTGACGAGCGTGGCCCGGCGGCAGTTCCAGCCGGGCCATCAATAGAGAGCCGCGAGTTTGCGGCTGTTTTCACGGCCGGCCTCGAGTCGGCCGTTTTATGGGGAGTTCACAGTGAAACCGGTCAAAGTAGGCATCTGTGGGTTAGGGACCGTCGGTGGCGGTACCTTCAACGTACTTCAGCGCAACGCCGAGGAAATTGCTCGTCGTGCCGGGCGTGGAATCGAAGTGGCACAAATTGCCATGCGCACGCCAAAGCCTCAGTTCCAAACGACCGGTATTGCGATTACCACCGATGTCTTCGAAGTGGCCACGAACCCTGAGATCGACATCGTCATAGAGCTGATGGGCGGCTACACCGTTGCCCGCGAGCTGGTACTCAAGGCCATCGAGAATGGCAAGCATGTGGTCACCGCGAACAAGGCGCTTATCGCCGTTCACGGTAATGAAATTTTCGCCAAGGCACGCGAGAAGGGCGTGATCGTCGCGTTCGAAGCGGCCGTGGCCGGTGGCATTCCGGTGATCAAGGCGATCCGTGAAGGCCTGTCCGCCAACCGTATCAACTGGGTGGCCGGCATCATCAACGGCACCGGCAACTTCATTCTCACCGAGATGCGCGAGAAAGGCCGGACCTTCGAAGACGTGTTGGCCGAAGCGCAAGCCCTGGGCTATGCCGAAGCCGACCCGACCTTTGACGTTGAAGGCATCGATGCGGCGCACAAGCTGACGATCCTGGCGTCCATCGCATTCGGCATTCCGCTGCAGTTCGACAAGGCCTACACCGAAGGCATCACCAAGCTGACCACCGCCGACGTGAACTACGCCGAAGCGCTGGGTTATCGCATCAAGCACCTGGGCGTGGCGCGCAGCACCGCCGCGGGTATCGAGTTGCGCGTGCACCCGACGCTGATCCCGGCCGATCGCCTGATCGCCAACGTCAACGGCGTGATGAACGCGGTGATGGTCAACGGCGACGCCGCCGGTTCGACGCTGTTCTACGGTGCCGGCGCCGGCATGGAGCCGACCGCTTCGTCGGTGATCGCCGACCTGGTGGACGTGGTTCGCGCCATGACCTCGGACCCGGAAAACCGCGTACCGCACCTGGCCTTCCAGCCGGATTCGCTGTCGGCGCACCCGATCCTGCCGATCGACGCCTGCGAAAGCGCGTACTACCTGCGGATCCAGGCCAAGGACCATCCGGGCGTTCTGGCCCAGGTGGCCAGCATCCTGTCCGAGCGTGGCATCAACATCGAGTCGATCATGCAGAAGGAAGCCGAGGAGCACGACGGCCTGGTTCCGATGATCCTGCTGACCCACCGTGTGGTGGAGCAGCGCATCAACGATGCCATTCAGGCACTGGAAGCTCTGCAGGGCGTGGTTGGCCCGGTAGTCCGGATTCGCGTCGAACATTTGAATTAACACAGCGGCAAGCGGCAAGCGGCAAGCTACAAGTGAAAAGCGGCTCTGCTTTTACTTGCAGCTTGAAGCTTGCAGCTTGAAGCCCAAACCGAAGGTTTGCCCCTATGCGCTACATCAGTACCCGCGGCCAGGCACCGGCCCTGAATTTCGAAGACGTCCTGCTGGCAGGCCTTGCCACCGACGGCGGTCTGTACGTCCCGGAAAACCTGCCACGCTTCACCCAGGAAGAAATCGCTTCCTGGGCCGGCCTGCCGTATCACGAGCTGGCCTTCCGGGTGATGCGCCCGTTCGTGACCGGCAGCATTCCGGATGCCGATTTCAAAAAAATTCTTGAAGAAACGTACGGTGTGTTTTCCCACAACGCCGTGGCACCGCTGCGCCAGTTGAACGGCAATGAGTGGGTGCTGGAACTGTTCCACGGCCCGACCCTGGCGTTCAAGGACTTCGCCCTGCAACTGCTCGGTCGCCTGCTCGACTACGTGCTGGAAAAGCGCGGCGAGCGCGTGGTGATCGTCGGCGCCACTTCCGGCGATACCGGCTCGGCTGCGATTGAAGGCTGCAAGCACTGCGAAAACGTCGACATCTTCATCCTGCACCCGCACAACCGTGTCTCCGAAGTGCAGCGTCGGCAGATGACCACCATTTTCGGTGAGAACATCCACAACATCGCCATCGAAGGCAACTTCGATGACTGCCAGGAAATGGTCAAGGCGAGCTTCGCCGACCAGGGCTTCCTCAAGGGCACTCGCCTGGTGGCGGTGAACTCGATCAACTGGGCGCGCATCATGGCCCAGATCGTCTACTACTTCCACGCGGCCCTGCAGCTGGGCGGTCCGGCGCGTTCGGTGGCGTTCTCGGTGCCAACCGGTAACTTCGGCGACATCTTCGCCGGTTACCTGGCACGCAACATGGGCCTGCCGATCAACCAGTTGATCGTCGCCACCAACCGCAATGACATCCTGCACCGCTTCATGAGCGGCAACCAGTACGTCAAGGAAACCCTGCACGCGACCCTGTCGCCGTCGATGGACATCATGGTGTCCTCGAACTTCGAACGCCTGCTGTTCGACCTGCATGGTCGCAACGGCGCGGCGATTGCCGGGCTGATGGACAGCTTCAAGCAGGGCGGCGGTTTCAGCGTCGAGCAGGAGCGCTGGACTGAGGCGCGCAAGCTGTTCGACTCGCTGGCTGTGGACGATGCGCAAACCTGCGAAACCATCGCCGAGGTCTTCGAGCAGACCGGCGAAGTACTGGACCCGCACACCGCGATCGGCGTCAAGGCCGCACGGGAATGCCGTCGCAGCCTGGATATCCCGATGGTGATCCTGGGCACGGCCCATCCGGTCAAGTTCCCGGACGCCGTGTTGAAAGCTGGCGTAGGAAAAGCCCTTGAGCTTCCTGTGCATCTTTCTGATCTGTTCGAAAGAGACGAGCGTTGCACCGTATTGCCGAATGACCTCAAGGCCGTGCAGGCCTTTGTCAGCCAGCATGGCAACCGCGGTAAGCCTTTGTAACAGGCAAACCTTGTCACACAAGAAAGCCCGTCTCCTGACGGGCTTTTCTGTTGGTGCATTCCAAATTGCCGGCAGTCGTCGCGGATGAATACGGGGCAGGCTTGACGCTGTTGTTTTTTCTCTGTCATCTTCAGCGTGCATGCTCTATCGACCAGAGGCGCAGGTTCACCTGCACTCGGTCTTCAGAACTTTCTACCCGGGCCAGCGGTCATTTACTGTACACACGCCCCCAGGCACTTTGTTTTCGGACTATTGAGTGGTGATCGGATGGAAAGTATCAGTCTCTTGCTCGGTGAGGCTCTGAGCCCGTACCAGGTGACGTTGACCCCGTCGGGCATTCACGGTGAATGCCGGGTGACATTGAAGAACGCAATCGGCGCCATAGTGGTCGATCGGGCGTTCAACCAGGCACAGTTGAGCGACAAGCGCCAGCTGACGGATGTGGTCGACGGCTTGCACCGCGACGTGCTGATTGCTGAAGGACGCCTGGAACCCTGTGTGATCGCGGCGTTGCGCAATGCGGCACAGGACAAGCTGCTGGCCAGCCGAAATTGAATTGTCGGATGTGGGAACCTTCCTGCATCCCCATCGTCAGACCTAGTAACAGCAAGATCAAGCATTGTGCTCCGGTGCTTGCCGCTTGCCGTTACGGGTCCTTGAAAAGACCACGTTTAACCCCGAGTCGTCTCCCCACTTCTCGGGGTTTCTTTTTGCCCGGAAATTGTCAGTAGCCGCTCTGGTGCTCGAAAAAATCCCTGGCCGCTTGCAGGTAGTCGCTGCGACTTTGCGGGTCGAGCCAACCGGCGTACGCCTCGCTCAAGTGATCCCGGGGCAGGGCACGCAGCAGCTGGTTGATCTCGACGATCGCCTGGCGGCCCTGGGGCGTGTTGGTGCAGCCTATGTAGCCGGACAGGTACTTGCCGGTGCCACGAATCGGGAAGAACTCCAGTTCATCTTCAGCGATGCCTTGTTGCTGCGCCTGATAACGAATTTCCGGGCGATAGCCCAAGAGCAATTGCAGGCGACCCAGGCGTTGCATCTGCAACAGGCTGCCCAAGGCGTCGTTGCCGTAGTGCGAGGTCAGCACCTTGCCCGGCGCCTGCTTGAGCAAGGTGTCGAGAAAGTCGCCGTAGTTGCGTTCGGCAACAATGCCCAGCGTCACGCTGCCGGTGGCCAATAGAGCCGCCAGGTCCACCTCGCCATCCTTGAGAAAAGGCGTCAGTACTTCCCGATCGTTACGCCGTATGGCCAGGCCATTGCTCATGGCGCGAAAAACCGGGAGGGAAAAGGCGATCCAGCTTTCGCGCTCCTTGCTCCAATTCAGCGCCGCATCGCAGGTGAGGGCCGGTTCGTGGAGCATCTGCAAGCCACGGGCTCGATTGACCTTCAGCACACTGTGCTGGTACTGCGGCATGCCGGCGATCAGTTGGCGGAGCAGTTGGTCGATGACCCCCTGGCCTTTTTGCGGGCCGTCGAAAATGAACAGCGGCGGTAGATCGCGTTTCAGCCAGACCAGGGAATCCTTGGCCTGCGCCGATACCGGCGCGGCCAGGGTGATGATCAGCAACAGGCTCGCCAATGCGCCCAGGCGCCGGCCGTCCAGCAACAGGCAGGGTTTGATGAGTCGCGCAAACAGACGCTTGAGCTCAGATGGCTCCGTCTTTGCGCAGCTGTGCAATCTGCGACGCGTCATAGCCAAGTTCCTGGAGTACCTGGGTATTGTGCTCGCCCAGTTGTGGCCCGACCCATTCACAATCACCGGGTGTCTCTGAGAGTTTCGGCACGATCCCCGGCATCTTGAAGTCCTTGCCATCGGGTAGCTTGGCCTGCAGGAACATTTCCCGGGCGAGGTACTGTGGATCGCTGAACATGTCTTCGGCGCTGAAGATTCGGCTGGCCGGTACATCGGCCTGGTTCAACAACTCGATGACGCTGTCCAGGGGCAACGAATTGACCCAGCGATCGATCACCCCGTAGATTTCGTCGCGACGGCTGTCGCGGCCGTCGTTACTGGCCAACTGCGGGTCGTTGGCCAGGTCTTCCCGGCCGATGATCAACATGAAACGCTTGAAGATCGCGTCGCCATTGGCGCCGATCTGTACATGTTTGCCATCGGCACTGGTGTGGATCGAGGAGGGTGTGATGCCCGGCATGATGTTGCCGGTGCGTTCGCGAATGAAGCCGAACACGTCGAACTCCGGCACCATGCTTTCCATCATGGCGAAGATCGCCTCGTAGAGCGCCACGTCCACCACTTGCCCCGCACCGCCATTGACCTCGCGATGACGCAGGGCCATCAGGGCTCCGATCACGCCCCACAGCGCAGCAATCGAGTCACCGATGGAAATCCCGGTGCGTACTGGCGGCCGGTCCTCGAACCCGGTGATGTAGCGCAGGCCGCCCATGGATTCGCCGACCGCGCCAAACCCGGGTTGGTCCTTCATCGGGCCGGTCTGGCCGAAACCCGAGAGGCGCACCATGACCAGCTTGGGGTTCAGCGCATGCAGCACATCCCAGCCCAGTCCAAGCTTTTCCAGCACGCCGGGGCGGAAGTTTTCGATCAGGATGTCCGCTTCACTGAGCAGTTTTTTCAGGATCGCCAGGCCGTCCGGGTGCTTGAGGTTCAGTGTCAGCGATTTTTTATTGCGTGCCTGGACGAACCACCACAGCGAGGTGCCCTCGTACAACTTGCGCCATTTGCGCAATGGATCGCCGCCGTCCGGCGATTCGACCTTGACCACATCGGCACCGAATTCAGCGCAGATGCGCGAGGCAAACGGGCCGGCGATCAAGGTACCCAGTTCGATGACTTTCAGACCTGAGAGCGGTTTGGCAGAAGACGGCATGCGGGTTCCTGTAGGACAAAGATTGAGCGAGTACAGAGTTTTAACATAGCCGACTGTCAGGCGCCCAAGGGAGATCTGCTTCTATTCGTTGATTGGCGGCTGCATCGGTTAGACTTGCCGCCTTTCCCCGTATCAAGAAGCCCGTTCATGGCCCAGCCGTCCACGACCTACAAGTTTGAACTGAACCTCACCGACCTCGATCGCAGCGTCTACGAGTCCGTCAAGCAGACCATCGCCCGCCACCCTTCGGAAACCGAAGAGCGCATGACCGTGCGCCTGTTGGCCTACGCCCTCTGGTACAACGAGCAGTTGTCGTTCGGCCGTGGTCTGTCAGACGTGGATGAACCGGCCCTGTGGGAAAAGAGCCTGGACGACCGTGTCCTGCACTGGATCGAAGTCGGCCAGCCGGACGCCGATCGCCTGACCTGGTGCTCGCGCCGCACCGAACGCACCAGCCTGCTGGCCTACGGCAGCCTGCGGGTCTGGGAAGGCAAAGTGATCCCGGCGATCAAGAACCTGAAAAACGTCAACATCGCGGCGGTTCCCCAGGAAGTCCTGGAAACCCTGGCCAAGGACATGCCCCGCGTCATCAAGTGGGACGTGATGATCAGCGAAGGGACGATTTTCGTCACCGACGACCGCGGTCAGCATGAAGTCCAGTTGCAGTGGCTGTTGGGCGAACGCGGCTGATCAGTCGCGACCTCACCGGTTTTATCCTACGTATTGAAGAGAAGCCCCTGTCACCCCATGCGCATCGAACCTCGCCTGCTGCCCGACACCCTGCCATTTCTCGGTGATATCCCGCCGCTGCTGACCCGGCTGTACGCCGCGCGGGGCGTGTTATCCGAAGCCGAACTGGACAAAAGCCTGGCGCGGCTGATTCCGTTCCAGCAGCTCAAGGGGATCGAGGCGGCGGTGGACTTGCTGGTGACCGCGCTTGAACAGCGTCAGCGGATCCTGATCGTGGGCGACTTCGATGCCGATGGCGCCACAGCCAGTACCGTGGGCACCCTGGGCTTGCGCCTGTTGGGTGCGGCGCACGTCGACTATCTGGTGCCCAACCGGTTCGACTACGGCTACGGCCTGACCCCGGAAATCGTCGCGGTGGCGCTGGAGCGCGAGCCTCAGTTGCTGATTACCGTGGACAACGGCATTTCCAGTGTCGAAGGCGTGGCTGCGGCGAAAAAGGCCGGGCTCAACGTGCTGGTCACCGATCACCACTTGCCCGGCGATGAACTGCCGCTGGCCGATGCCATCGTCAATCCGAACCAGCCCGGTTGTACCTTCCCGAGCAAGGCGCTGGCCGGAGTCGGGGTGATCTTCTATGTGCTGATGGCCTTGCGCGCGCGTTTGCGCGAGCTCGGCTGGTACACCAGCAAGCCGCAGCCGAACATCGGCGAGTTGCTCGACCTGGTGGCGCTGGGCAGCGTGGCCGACGTGGTGCCGCTGGATGCCAACAACCGGATCCTGGTGCATCAGGGCCTCGAACGGATTCGCGCCGGACGTGCCCGACCGGGGATCAAGGCGATTCTCGAAGTGGCCAAGCGTGATCATGCGCGCATCACCTCCACCGACCTGGGGTTTATTGTCGGCCCGCGCCTCAACGCCGCCGGACGACTGGATGACATGAGCCTGGGCATCGAATGCCTGCTGACCGACGACGCGGCGCTGGCCCGTGAGATGGCGGCGCAGCTGGACGGGATGAACCAGGACCGTAAATCCATCGAGCAGGGCATGCAGCGTGAAGCGCTGGCCCAGCTCAAGGATCTGCCGGTGGAATCGATGCCGTTTGGCTTGTGCCTGTTCGATCCCGAGTGGCACCAGGGTGTCATCGGTATCCTCGCGTCGCGCATGAAAGAGCGTTATTTCCGCCCGACCATCGCCTTTGCCGATGCCGGCGACGGCTTGCTCAAGGGCTCCGGGCGTTCGGTCCAGGGCTTTCATATCCGCGACGCCCTGAGCGTGGTGGCGGCTCAGCATCCGAACCTGATCACCAAATACGGTGGCCACGCCATGGCCGCTGGCCTGACGCTGCCGGAGGCGAATTTTCCGCTGTTCTCCGAGGCCTTCGATGCCGAGGTTCGTCGTCAATTGCGCGACGAAGACCTGACCGGGCGCCTGTTGTCGGACGGCACCCTGGCGGTCGAGGAGTTTCACCTGGAACTGGCCCGTGCCTTGCGCCATGCCGGCCCTTGGGGGCAACACTTCCCGGAGCCGCTGTTTCATGGGGTGTTTCAGTTGGTCGAGCAGCGTGTCGTCGGTGAAAGGCACCTCAAGGTGGTGCTTCGCAGCGAGTGCGGTTCGGTCAAGCTTGACGGCATTGCATTCGGGATCGACCGTGAGGTGTGGCCGAATCCGACCATCAAGTGGGTGGAATTGGCTTACAAACTCGACGTCAACGAGTTCCGCGGCAATGAGACCGTTCAACTGATGATTGCCCACATCGAACCGCGTTGACCCCTCGTTCCCACAGGATTTGAGCGAACCCTGTGGGAGCGAGCTTGCTCGCGATGGCAATCTTTGCGACACCGAATCTCTCTGAATCCTCCCTCATCTCCCGATGTCGACTAGGCTCTAAGCACTGCTTGATTATCCTTGTGACGTCTTGTCAATTTTTTTGCCCGCGGGGGCGGGTGCTGCATCCTTTTCCTGTCACTCGTCGACTATTCAAACAGAACCCTGGAGCCTGACCACTGATTTGAGAGGTGCCCCATGAGTCTGCTGCTTGAACCCTACACCCTTCGTCAATTGACCCTGCTCAACCGCATCGCGGTATCGCCGATGTGCCAGTATTCGAGTGTCGACGGCCTGGCCAATGACTGGCACCTGGTCCATCTCGGCAGCCGCGCGGTCGGCGGCGCGGGCCTGGTATTTACCGAAGCCACGGCGGTTACCGCCGACGGGCGCATCACCGACCAGGATCTTGGTCTATGGAACGATGAACAGATCGAACCCCTGCAACGCATCACTCGCTTCATCGCCGCTCAGGGCGCTGTCGCCGGCATCCAGCTGGCCCATGCCGGCCGCAAGGCCAGTACCTATCGACCCTGGCTCGGCAAGCATGGCAGCGTGAAAATCGACGAGGGCGGCTGGCAGCCGGTGGGCCCGTCACCGATCGCCTTTGACCCGCAGCACACACAACCCAAGCAGCTCGACGAAGGCGAGATCGCTGACGTCATCCAGGCCTTTGTCGACGCGGCGAAACGCGCGTTGACCGCCGGTTTCAAGGTGGTCGAAGTGCACGCGGCCCATGGCTATCTGCTGCACCAGTTTCTGTCGCCCCTGAGTAATCAGCGGCGTGACCAGTATGGCGGATCCTTCGAAAATCGTATTCGGCTGGTGTTGCAAGTGACCGAAGCGGTGCGGGCAGTCTGGCCGGAAGAATTACCGCTGTTCGTGCGGGTGTCGGCCACCGACTGGGTGGAGGATGGCTGGAACCCGGATGAAACCGTCGAGCTGGCGCGGCGCCTGAAAGACCTCGGCGTGGACCTGATCGATGTGTCGTCAGGCGGAACGGCGGTCAACGCGGAAATCCCCACGGGCCCGGGTTATCAAACCCGGTTTGCCGAACGTGTGCGCAAGGAGTCGGGCATTGCCACCGGTACTGTAGGCATGATCACCGAGCCCGCACAGGCCGAGCATATTCTGCGCACCTGTCAGGCGGACATCATCTTCCTCGCTCGCGAGCTGTTGCGTGATCCTTATTGGGCGCTGCATGCCGACGATGACCTCGGTGGGCGCAAGGCCATATGGCCAGCGCAGTATCACCGGGCGACCCATCGCGACCAACCGATTCATGAGTCGGATTTGCGTGATTAATTGAGGATTTTCAAGATCAAAAGATCGCAGCCTTCGGCAGCTCCTACAGAGGAATACGATCCCCTGTAGGAGCTGCCGAAGGCTGCGATCTTTTGCTTTTCCTCAAGTATATTTGCGCTTGTCCGGTGCCGGCGGGAAGTACTGGTACAACCAGGTCTCACTCAGCGTCCGGTCATTGGTGCGAATGAACAGGCGCAGCTCCACCGGCTCGACACTGTCGTTGGTCGGGTACCAGTCAAAGGTGATGCGATAGCCCTTGATGTCATCGAGCACCAGCACGTTGAACTCCTTCACCTCGCCGTTGGAACAGGTGACCACCGGTTCGATGCCGGTCCCCGCCGGCAGACGATCCAGACCGCCTCCGTTGAAGTCCACGGCAAAACGGCGGGCCCAGACTTCCGGATAATGCTCGCCCGGTGCCCAACCTTCGGTGAAACCGCCCATACCCGACCGGGTCGCGTTGACCCGTGCCAGCGGCGTGCCGACGGGCGGCAGGGCGCTCCAGTAGAGTTTGTAGCCGTAGTTCAGCGAGTCGCCGGCCGCGACCGGTTTTTTCGGGGTCCAGAAGGCCACGATGTTATCGAGGGTCTCGCCGGTGGTAGGAATTTCCAGCAGATCGATAGAGCCCTCGCCCCACGCGGTCGTTGGTTCGACCCACAGGCTCGGGCGTCGGCTGTACCAGTCAACGGTGTCCTGATAGCTGGCGAACTCGTGATCGGTCTGCACCAGGCCGAAACCTTTCGGGTCCTTGTCGGTGAAGGCGTTGAATTGCAGGGTGGCCGGGTTGTTCAGCGGGCGGCAGATCCACTCGCCGTTGCCCCGCCACATCGCCAGGCGATCTGAGTCGTGGATCTGCGGGTGAATGGTGTCGCACATGCGGCGCTCGTGGGTGCCGCAACTGAACATGCTGGTCATCGGCGCGATGCCCAGTTGTTCGATGGCGGTGCGCGCGTTGACATGGGCGTCGACCTCCATCACCACGCGCTCGGCCTGGCAATCGATGTCAAAACGGTAGGCGCCGGTGGCGCTCGGCGAATCGAGCAGGGCGTAGACCACGAACCGCGTGCTGTCCTTGCCTGGCGTCTCGAACCAGAACTTGGTGAAGTCGGGGAATTCTTCGCGCTTTTTGGCATAGGTGTCGATGGCCAGGCCGCGGGCCGACAGACCGTACTGGCCGCTGGCGTCTACGGCGCGGAAATAGCTGGCGCCGAGGAAAGACACCACGTCGTGTTTGTCCAGTTCCGGCGCCTTGAACAGCTTGAACCCGGAAAAGCCCAGGTCGCCCTTGAGCTGTTGGGTATCGACCGAGGTATTTTCATAGTTGAACAACGAAGGGCGGAAATGCACTTCGCGGGCCATGCGGGTCTTGGTATCGACGCTGTACATGCGCACCGGCTGGCGGAAACCCATGCCGACATGGAAAAACTGCACATCCAGCTGACCGTTCAGGTCATTCCACAACGAATGCTTGCCGTCATAGCGAATGGCGTTGAAGTTCTGCGGGGTCATGGTCGCCAGGGTGGGCGGCAGCACCTGCTTGGTGTCCTGGTAGCGATTGCTGGCCAGTTGCTTGGCCTGGGCCTTCAGCGCTTCGAAGTCGAACGCCTGAGCCTCGCCATCCGCCGTGCCATTGCTTGCCCAGGCTTGGGCAGCGAGCAGGCCGGTGGCCGATAAACCGGTGTAGACCGCAATGGCCATGGAGGCTTTGAGCAAATTCCTGCGATGCATAAGTACAACCTGTCGTGAACGATCCCGCGCCGTTCCTGGCACTGCTGGATCAAGAATATCGGTTCGGACATGCCTTCGGCCAAACGCAACTGCCTTTAAACAGATAACGAATAGCTTAAACCGTTCGGTTGTGCAGAAAAAATGATTGATGGCGTGACGATGGCGCGGCAATGAAACAAGAGATGTCGGTTAACGTTTCCGACAGCAGATTCTGATTTAGAGGGCATTTCTGCTTTTTTTGACTAATTACTCTAAAAACCGCTTTTCAGCGCCCGGATAATTCCTATTCTATGGACATGACCGGTTTCTGCCCTTCGGGCCGGTGGCTTCAGCGGGCACAGGGTGGCCGCTGAAAAGGGGTAGGGCGATGCGGTTTCTGAAGTTTTCTTTGACGTAGAGAAGGACATCGTCCATGTCGAAAGTACAAGGCATCACCGAAATCCTGGGAATCTTTGCGTGCCTGTCTACTGGCCGGCGAAGACGTCGGCTCAATAGCGAGGAGATTAAGTTGGTGGAACGCTATCGGGAGTTGTCGGAGAGTGACCGCATTGCGATGCGTTATCTGGTGGATGCGATGCGCAGTGTTTCGCGGTTTTGAAGAAATAGAACCTTCAGTCGCGGCAACTTTGCCGCGGCTGGATGTTCTCCCCTCTACCAATCCTCAGAGCGTTCGGAGCGCTGATGCAGCACTCTCAACACCTGTATCTGGCCATTGGCAAATCGATACGGGGCAATGAAGGGATAACGGCCAAGCACTAACTCTCGGACATCAGGCATGACGGAAGGCCTGCCTGAACCGGGAAACTGCTCCAACTGCCGAAAAGATTGCAGCATGGTTGCAATGATTTCGATGGCACTACTCGCGCCTACGACCTCTCGGTAATGCTCATGGATGGCATTCAGGTCGCTTTCGGCTTTCTCAGTCAGTACTACGCTCGGCACGTTTTGCCCACTTAGCCTTCACGGCGTCCAGATCGGTCAGTTTTCCGGCATCGGCATCGGCTATGCCGTCGCTGATGGCTTGCAGATGCCAGGACTCGGCTTCCACGTATCGAACCAGTGCACGCTTGAGGTGGTACTGACGGTCGCGGTCAGTGGCCGCTGCCAGCTGATCCAGCTGTTGGGCCAGAAGTTCTTCGACACGAAAAGACAAAACGGGCGAGGCCATGGTGGCTCTCCTAAAAGTGTATACGCTGTAAACGACGTAAACACCCTAGGCTCTGTTGCGTCTATCGTCAACCGATACCGCGTGCGTGGTTGAGGAAACTCTAGCCGGGTAAACATTCGCAAGTAGCGAGGAACTGTTTCGAAATGCTTGCCTGTTGCAGGCTCGATGAACCCCGGTACCTGTTGGCACCGGGGCAACTTCCGTTAGCGACTGACTTTCCACGCATCCCCGGCAGGCGCCTTACCGTGGTCATACGGCTTGGCAATCCACATGTAGAGCAACCCCAGGCCGATGACGATGGCGGTACTCAGGACCATGGCGTAGTTGATGTACCACGCTGCGTCCGGGGTCCGTGGCCAGGCCATGTTGATGATCGCGCCGACGCCATAGACCAGCGCGCCGATGTTCACCGCCCAGCCCCAGGCGCCGAGGGTGAATTTGCCGCTGGGTTTCCAGCCTTTGAGGCGGGCGTACAGCGCCGCGAGCACGATCATCTGGAAAGCCAGGTAAATACCGATGGCGGCGAAGCTGACGATGGTGGCGACCGCGTCCTGCAGGAAGAAACCGAGAATGATGATCAGAGCCGGCAGGACGCCGGACACGAACAGTGCCGCAACCGGAACCTGGGTGGTAGGGGAAATCTTCTTCAGCAGTCGGCTGCCGATGACCATTTCGTCCCGGGCGTAGGAATACAGCAGGCGACTCGCCGCCGCTTGCAGGCTGATGACGCAGGAGATGAAGGAAATCATCACCACGCCCATCACCATTTTCGAACCGACCGGGCCGAAGGCATTGTTGAGGATGGTGCCGACCGGGTCCTTGTCGGTGCCATCGATCACCGCTTGCATGTCCGGTACGGCGAGGATCAGCGCCAGGCAGGCGAACATCGCCGCCACGCCGCCGATGTAGATGGTCATGCGCATGGCCACCGGGATCTGCTTGCTCGGGTTCGGGGTTTCTTCGGCTACGTCGCCGCAGGCCTCGAAGCCGTAGTACAGGAACATCCCCGCCAGCGATGCAGTGAGGAAGGCTGGCAGGTACGAGCCGTTGACGCTGATGTCGAAGGTGTTGAACAGCACGCTGATCGACTGATGGCGTTCGAAGACCAGCAGGTAGACACCGACGATCACCGCACCCACCAGTTCGCAGAGGAAGCCGAACATGGCAATGCGCGCCAGCACCTTGGTGCCGCTGAGGTTGACCAGGGTGGCGAACAGCGTCAGTACCAGGGCAATGATGATGTTGGTGTTGTTGCTCGGTTCAAAACCGAGCATGGCGGCCAGGTACGGGCCGGCGCCGACGGCTACGGCGGCAATGGTCACGCACAGGGCGATGGAGTAGATCCAGCCGACCATCCACGCCCAGCGCTTGCCCACCAGGCGACGCGCCCACGGGTACACGCCACCGGAAATCGGGAACTGTGAAACCACTTCGCCGAAGATCAGGCACACCAGCAACTGGCCGCACCCGACCAGCAGGTAGGCCCAGAACATCGGCGGCCCGCCGGCGGCGAGGCACAGGCCGAAGAGGGTATAGACCCCTACGACCGGAGAGAGATAGGTGAAGCCCAGGGCGAAGTTTTCCCACAGGCTCATGCTGCGATTGAAGTTGGACGTGTAGCCCAGTTTTCGCAGCTGCTCGGCGTCGCTGTCGGCGATGGCGGACGAGAGATCGGGTGATGCACTCATGTGTGTTTCTCCGGAAAATCGGCAGATTTCGGATGCCCGAGACCGTGACGGGGCTTGGAGGCGCCGCCCGGGTCGGTGGTTATTGTTTTGTTTTTCCAGCGTTGAAACCTGGTGGTGCCTAATGCCGGTTTCGACCTTGAAACCGAGGTGACGCAATCGCCAGCAGGCTGGCTCCCACAGGGAAATGCATTCCCAAATGTGGGAGCCAGCCTGCTGGCGATGCTTTTTAGTGCTTGAACATCACATGCCGCACGACGGTGTAATCCTCCAGCCCATACATCGACATGTCCTTGCCATACCCGGACAGCTTCTGCCCGCCGTGGGGCATTTCGCTGACCAGCATGAAATGCGTGTTCACCCAGGTGCAGCCGTACTGCAAGCGCGCCGACAGGCGATGCGCACGGCCGACGTCGGCGGTCCATACCGATGACGCCAGGCCGTAGTCCGAGTCGTTGGCCCAGCCCAGCACCTGCGCCTCATCGGTGAATCTGGTCACCGACACCACTGGCCCGAACACTTCGCGCCGCACGA
>NZ_JAXDEO010000139.1:0-1778 GCF_035064975.1 Pseudomonas sp. YuFO20 | reverse complement strand
CTTGCCGGCGAAGGCGTCCTGAAGATCGCCTTCGCCGGCAAGCCGGGCTCCTACAAGGGACGGTGCGTCAACCAGACCTCAGCTCAACAACACTTCGGCCCAGCCTTGCTACCGTACCGAGCCTCCTGGCGCTCCCGAAAGAACGCCTCGTAGTCCATCAGCGGTTTATCCGGGTGCTTGGTCTGCATGTGCTCGACGTAGTTGTCGTAGTCCGGCATCCCCACCATCAGGCGCGCGGCCTGACCGAGGTATTTACCGAGGCGACTCAAGTCATTGAACATGCTCAGGCCTTCGGCAGCGCATGGAACGGCGCTTCCTTGTCCGTGCGTTCCTTGGTGCCCCAGGCGGCGATGCCGACCTTGAGTGCAAAGAACAGGATGCTGAACACCACGAACAGGAACAGCGCGGTCAACGTCGCATTGGTGTAGGCGTTGAAAACCACGTGCTGCATCTGGTCAATGCTCTTGGCCGGGGCCAGCACCTGACCATTGGCCAGCGCATCGCTGTACTTCTTCGCCAGGGCCAGGAAGCCGATCGCCGGGTTGGCGTCGAACAGCTTGATGAAGCCGGCAGTGGTGGTGCAGATCAGCAGCCACACGGCAGGCAACAAGGTGACCCACACGTAACGCTGGCGCTTCATCTTGATCAGCACCACGGTGCCGAGCATCAGCGCGATACCCGCCAGCATCTGGTTGGAGATGCCGAACAGTGGCCACAGGGTGTTGATGCCACCCAGCGGATCGATCACGCCCTGGTACAGCAGGTAACCCCACATCGCCACACAGCCGGCGGTGGCGATCAGGTTAGCGGTCCAGGATTCGGTGCGCTTGAGCGATGGGACGAAAGAGCCGAGCAGGTCCTGCAGCATGAAACGGCCGGCACGGGTACCGGCGTCCACCGCGGTCAGGATGAACAGCGCTTCGAACAGGATCGCGAAGTGGTACCAGAACGCCATGGTGTTTTCACCTGGCAGTAGCTGGTGCAGGATCTGTGCGATACCGACCGCCAGGGTCGGCGCACCGCCGGCACGGGCCAGGATGGTGGTTTCACCGATGTCGTGGGCCACCGCCTGCAGCGCCTCAGGGGTGATTGCAAAGCCCCAGCTGCTGACGGTTTGCGCCACGGTAACCGCGTCGGCTCCGACCACGGCAGCCGGGCTGTTCATGGCGAAGTACACACCCGGGTCGATCACCGAGGCAGCGACCATGGCCATGATCGCCACGAAGGACTCCATCAACATGCCGCCGTAGCCGATGTAACGGGCGTGACCCTCACTGGCGAGCAGCTTCGGCGTGGTGCCGGAAGCGATCAGCGCGTGGAAACCCGATACCGCGCCACAGGCGATGGTGATGAACAGGAACGGGAACAGACCGCCCTTCCATACCGGGCCAGTGCCATCGATGAACTGGGTCAGCGCCGGCATTTTCAGCTCCGGCATGGTCACCAGGATGCCGATAGCCAGGGCGACGATGGTGCCGATTTTCAGGAAAGTAGAGAGGTAGTCACGGGGTGCCAGGATCAGCCACACCGGCAACACTGCGGCGACAAAACCATAACCGATCAGCATCCAGGTGATCTGGATACCGGTAAAGGTAAAGGCCTTGGCCCACACCGGATCAGCAGCGATCTGCCCGCCGAGCCAGATCGACCCCAGCAGCAAGAGCACGCCGATCACCGAGATCTCACCGATGCGGCCCGGGCGGATGTAGCGCATGTAGATGCCCATGAACATCGCGATCGGGATGGTCGCCATCACCGTGAAGATCCCCCACGGGCTC
>NZ_JAXDEO010000138.1:0-1800 GCF_035064975.1 Pseudomonas sp. YuFO20 | reverse complement strand
GATCAATCGAACTATGCTTTTTCATGGACTCGCCCTCGCTGCCGTTGGCTGTTTAGACTGCCACCGTGGCGCATTGACGCCTCGGCTGGGGCGAGTCCATCCAATTACAGGGGGCTGCGCTGCACACAAAACGTGAGCTGGCTTACCAGCGAAGAGGCCATGATTGTTGGCGACGATATCAGGCTGCACACCTTTGAGCTCTTTCCTACAACTACGCCAGAAGCCGCCGACTTGTCCCCCTCGGGGCCGGGATCTATCGTTGCCGGAAAAAACTTATTCACATAAGCTGGTCAGTATGAATACACACCCTTCGGAGGCTCCGATGGCCACCACCAAAAAGGACAAACCCAACAAAAAGGCTGTTCGTGATGAACTGACATTCCTTGATGTTCGGCAAGCCGCGCGTGATGGGCAGAAAGTGTTCGATAAATTTGTGATCACTGGCAGGCTACCTATTACAAAGTAGGCCTGGATGCCAGCCGTCAAAATCTCCGCGCTTTTTGAACAAATAGGCAACTGGCAGAACTTCGCTGCACACTTTTACAACTACAAAGTGTGTAATGAATTTCCTGCAATTTTCGGACGGGACGAACGACTCGATCTGTGCGATATGCATCACATCCACTTGGCGAGTACCCAAGCGATTCAAGAGCGATGGGCGAAAATCAACCGCCAGTACTACCGCACAGCCTTGGTCAACGATCCTGACAATGACTTTTGGCTGATCTATGCCTATGACGCCTTTCGGGACGAGTATCTTTTGCTTACAGTCACCGGCCCGGACGCCCACAACCGACGTGAATGGGGATCATTTCTACGCTCGGTGTATTACGAGATTGTTGAGCCTTGGGTGATCGGGAAAATAATCTTTCCCGATCTGGACGAACTGTGATCTGAAAAGGTCGCTACTGCGAAAAATCACCACAGATACGCAGCCAACCCGGACAGTGAAAGCTTCCGGGTTTTTTGTTGTATCAGTGAAAGCCAAGTTGCCTGACAGGGCCTCTTCGCTGGCAAGCCAGCTCCTACAGGGGTTTGCGGTGTTCATGAATTCGCGTTTCGCCTCAAATCATGCATCCGGGTTTTTTGTTGTATCAGTGAAAGCTAAGTTGCCTGACAGGGCCTCTTCGCTGGCAAGCCAGCTCCTACAGTGGTTTGCGGTGTTCATGAATTCGCGTTACGCCTCAAATCATGCATCCGGGTTTTTTGTTGCATCAGTGAAAGCCAAGTTGCCTGACAGGGCCTCTTCGCTGGCAAGCCAGCTCCTACAGGGGTTTGCGGTGTTCATGAATTCGCGTTACGCCTCAAATCATGCATCCGGGTTTTTTGTTGCATCAGTGAAAGCCAAGTTGCCTGACAGGGCCTCTTCGCCGGCAAGCCAGCTCCTACAGAGGTTTGCGGTGTTGATGAATTCGCGTTACGCCTCAAATCATTGTAGGAGCTGGCTTGCCAGCGAAGAGGCCATGACTACCGGCGAGAATCTCACCGAAGAAATTCGGCCACCTGATTCGCCGCAACCGCCAGATCCTGGGCATGCGTAAACCCCGAAACCTTCAACGACTTCACATCATGATTCGTCGCCACCAGCCAAGCGGCACTGGCGGACCAGACTTCGGAACAGGCGCAGAATTCGGCGCTGCTGAGTGAAGAGCTGACCAAGTCGGCGAATACGCAGTATTCGTTGGTGGAGCGGTTTAACCGCTGATTGATGCTGGCTGATACAGAACCCGGACAGTGAAAGCTTCCGGTTTTTTGTCGCATGAGTGAAAGCCAAGTTGCCTGACAGGGCCTCTTCGCTGG
>NZ_JAXDEO010000137.1:0-1903 GCF_035064975.1 Pseudomonas sp. YuFO20 | reverse complement strand
TGGCTGTGAGGGCGCCTTCGCTGGCAAGCCAGCTCCTACAGGGGGTTGGGTACAGTCGCGAGGGAATGGTTGGCTGTGAGGGCGCCATCGCCAGCAGGCTGGCTCCCACACCGCAATCCACTGCCATTGATAATGAGGAAATAACATGAGTGGCTCATCCAACACGCGTGCAAGCAGCGCCGATCAGGACGCCGAACAACTGCGCGCCCTCGGCTACAGCTCGGATTTCAATCGCAGCATGAGCCTGTGGGAGAACTTTTCCCTGGGCTTTACCTACCTGTCGCCGGTGGTCGGGGTCTATACCCTGTTCGGCCTGTGCCTGGCCGCCGGCGGCCCGCCGATGTTCTGGTCCTACCTGCTGATTGGCGCCGGGCAAATGCTGGTCTGCCTGATTTTTGGCGAAGTGGTGTCGCAGTTCCCGATTTCCGGTGGCGTCTACCCCTGGGCCCGTCGCCTGGTGGGCAAGCGCTGGGCGTGGATGGTCGGCTGGGTCTATGCCTGGGCGTTATGCGCCACCATCGCCGGGGTCGCTGTGGGTGCCGGGCCGTACCTGGCGATCATGCTGGGCTTCAATCCCGGCCCGGATGCCAACATCGTCATCGCCCTGGCGATCATCCTGCTGTCCACCGCGCTGAACCTGGTGGGCACCAAGCTGCTGGCACGGGTGGCGATGTTCGGCTTCCTCTGCGAACTGGTCGGGGCGATCCTGGTCGGTGGCTACCTGCTGATCTTCGAGCGTCATCAACCGATCGGCGTGCTGTTCGACACCTTCAACCTTGAGGTCAATGGCTCGTACCTGCCGGCCTTCCTCGCGGCCTCCCTGGCCGGCCTGTTCCAGTACTACGGGTTCGAGGCCTGCGGCGATGTCGCGGAAGAAACCCCGAACCCGGGCAAGCGCATTCCCAAGGCCATGCGCATGACCATCTACATCGGCGGCGCGGCAGCGATGTTCGCGTGCCTGGCGTTGATTCTCTCGGTGCCGGATATGGCCAAGGTACTGGCCGGTGAAGACACCGACCCGGTCGCCACGATCCTGGCCAATGCCTTCGGCCCGGTCGGTTCGCGCCTGGTGATGGCGGTGGTCATGGTCTCGTTTATTTCCTGCGTGCTGAGCCTGCAAGCGGCGGCCAGCCGCCTGTTGTTCGCCTATGCCCGGGACGAGATGATCGTCGGCAGCTCACTGTTCAAGCGCCTGTCGGCCAACCAGGTACCGTCGTTCGCGCTGCTGGTCAGCGGCCTGGTGCCGGCGGCGATTGTCTGCCTGGGGATGTTCATGGCCGATGCCGTGGCCACCATCGTCGGTTTCGCCGCGATCGGCATTTACGTGGCCTTCCAGTTGATCGTGGTCGCCGCGCTGATCGCCCGTGCCAAGGGCTGGCGCCCGAACGGTCAATTCACCCTCGGCGCCTGGGGCCTGTGGGTGAACCTGGCGGCACTGGTCTATGGCGTGTGCGCCATCGTCAACATGGTCTGGCCGCGCTCGCCGGACGCGGCCTGGTACATCAACTATTCGATGATCCTCACCACGCTGGTGGTGATGGGTGCGGGCCTGGTCTACATGCTGCTGGGCAAGCCCTACGACAAAGGCACGGCGCCGGCGGGGGATGCGTGGAAGTTTTCCAAGCCGCGGGCCAAGGGTGCTGACATTCCCGGTGCTGCGATAAACAAACCAGCCATCTGACAACCCGATACCCATTGTGCGAACCGGATCCTGTAGGAGCTGGCTTGCCAGCGAAAGCGGTGTGTCAGCCGACATCAATGTTGAAGGTGATGGCCCCTTCGCGAGCAAGCCCGCTTGTATGTTTAGACTTGTAGGGGTGGTGGGACTAAAAGCCAGCATCTGACTCTAGCCAGTACAGACCGTGGGAGACTTCGCCCCACCCCTTCACCAAAGCGCCGATAA
>NZ_JAXDEO010000136.1:0-2171 GCF_035064975.1 Pseudomonas sp. YuFO20 | reverse complement strand
GACGATTTCGTTGATTTCGGGGACTGTGGGGTTCGCGTAGGAAGCTCTCGCGAGTATTCGCCAGATTTTTTCATAGCGTTCGGCGCGTTCGAGGTCTTCCTGTTGGCCCAGGTAATACAGCTGATTGTCAGGCTCGGGACCCCGAAAGCCATGCTTCAAGAAAGAAGCCGCTGTCTCATCGCCCCCCGCGACACCGAGTTGGAATACTTCGAGTGCTTCTTGGTACTGACCCTTTCCTTTGAGATTCACACCCAGATCCACAGCCGCCTCACCATGTCTTTGCTCGGCAGCGCAGCGAAGCATTTGCCGAGCGACATCCGGGGCAACATCGCTAGGAGCCAGTTTGTCCCCCACATAGTATTGCGCTAGGGCACTACCTTGATCAGCAGCCTTGCGGTAGTAACGCAAAGCCATTTCCGAGTCCTGTTTCAACCCTGCGGAACCTTGCTGCAAGAAGATCCCCACAAAGTAATATCCCGTGGCAACACCGGCGTCGATAAGTCGTTGGCTCAAGCGCAAGTGTTCATGGCCATGGAGCTTGAAATGCTGGCGCATCGCGCCGTTCTGCAGGTTGATATTGGCCTTGTAGTGGTCGTTTTCGGCGGCGATGCGGTACAGCCGTTCGATCTCGACGTCGACGCTCTTGTCTTGCTTTAGCTGATTGTTCTTCTGCAACCAGCGGGCGTATTGGAACAGCACATCTGTTTCGGCTGAGGGGGGAGGTATTTTTTCGTGGGCGCAGGCAAAGGCGAAATTGGCCTTGATGTCGGCGAGCGGATTCACATGAGGGTTCTTTTTCATATAGGTAAAGGCACTGCGGCTATCACAAGCAGCCAGCAGCAGGCACAAAAGCAAGAGCACGAGACGCATCAGTCGAGATCCTTAGGGAGGCTTTGTTGTAATAAAAATCGATGAGCGAAGCACATGGCGCATCCTTCTTTACTGATTGTTCCCACGCTCTGCGTGGGCATGCATCCCGTGAGGCTCCGCGTCAGCATTGCGCAGGTGTCGACAGCGGGACGCAGAGCGTCCCCACCTTTGGGTTATTCGCAAGCTCGCTTTTTCATTTCATGGGAAGCAGGGCGTTACTGTCCTGTTTGAGCTGGATTTCTCATCCGAGCAGGCACCATTTAACCGCTTGCTCAGATCGTGTGATCTTGTCGGAGAAGGGCCAGATGCGTGGCTGGTAACGTTCGACCAGTTGCTTGGGCAAGATCACGCCCTGCTCGAAATACCGAATGCCGTTGCCGTCCTTGACTGAATGGTGGTGAGGTAGCCAGCCAACCTGCCAGTACCCACTTACCGGGCAGACTTGACCGCTATAGCAGTACGGTGCGGATAAATGAGCCTGGCTGAATGCGGGTGAACCCGGAAGTCCTCGGCCGGTGGCCGGGTCCAGGAGTTTGGCCTTGGACAGCTGGTTGATCAGCGCTTGGCTGGGCTTTTCCGGTGGGACGTTGGCCCGGCGTGCTTCGAGCCATTGGAGCTTGCCATCCCAGGCTGGAAGCTTCGCCGGGGGTAAAGGGACGATTTCGTTGATTTCGGGGACTGTGGGGTTCGCGTAGGAAGCTCTCGCGAGTATTCGCCAGATTTTTTCATAGCGTTCGGAGCGTTCAGGGTCTTCTTGTTGCCCGAGGTAGTACATCGTATTAATGGAAGGATGATTTTGAAATGCTTCCTTCAAGCGACTCGCGGCGCTCTCACCGCCTCCGGCAACGCCCATCTGTAAAACCTCAATTGCGTCTGTATATTTTTTATCATCCCTAAGATAAATCGATAGCATGACGGCTGCCTTGCCATGCCCTTGCTGGGCAGCGCAACGATACATATCGAGCGCGACTTTCGGAGCGATGTCGCTCGGTGCCAATTTTTCTCCTACGTAGTATTGCGCCTGAGCATTTCCCTGGTCAGCAGCCTTACGGTAGTAACGCAAGGCCATTTCCGAATCCTGTTTCAACCCAGCCGAGCCCTGCTGCAAGAAGATCCCCACGAAGTAATATCCCGTGGCAACACCGGCGTCGATTAGGTGTTGGCTCAAGCGCAAGTGTTCATGGCCATGGAGCTTGAAATGTTGGCGCATCGCGCCGTTCTGCAGGTTGATATTGGCCTTGTAGTGGTCGTTTTCGGCGGCGATGCGGTACAGCCGTTCGATCTCGACGTCGACGCTCTTG
>NZ_JAXDEO010000135.1:0-2234 GCF_035064975.1 Pseudomonas sp. YuFO20 | reverse complement strand
ACAGCCTGGGGCGACGGGTTGGCAAGGTTTCAGAGGTCAACGGCAAGACCGAGCAGAAGCACTTTTTGTGGCAAGGCCTGCGGATGTTGCGTGAAGAGCGACCGGGGCAGAGCAGTCTGTATATCTACGAGCCGGGGAGTTATGCGCCGTTGGCTCGGGTGGATCAGGCAGAAGGTGAAGAGCAGGAGCTTTACTACTTCCATACCGACCAGATTGGTACGCCGTTGGAGATGACTGACGCGCACGGGAGCATAGTCTGGCAGGCGACGTACAAGGCTTGGGGGGCGGTTGAGCGTCTACACGTCAATGACGTCGAGCAGAACCTGCGGTTTCAGGGGCAGTATTTTGATGACGAGACGGGGCTGCACTACAACACGTTTCGGTATTACGATCCGGAGGTGGGGCGGTTTGTTACGCAGGATCCGATTGGGTTATACGGTGGAGAAAATCTTTACCAGTATGTGCCTAATCCCAATGCATGGATCGATTCTTTAGGCCTCGCTTGTGAAAAATGGGATGTGAACTCACATCAAGGTAATAAAAGTGCTGTAAAGGGTAAAAATCTAGGATTAGACTCTCACCATGTTGGCCAGAAAAATCTTATGAAAGATTTGGTTGAGGGCTACGATCCAGCAGCTGCTCCCGCAATGTTAGTGCCTCGTGTGGGGCATACTGTTTCTAAAGAGGGAGTAGGTATTTTGTCAAGGAGTGGGGTGAATGGAAAGACAGGCTTGCCATTTGCCAGTGCTCGTGATGTTGTGGCTCGCGACATAAGAGAACTCAGGCGTGTATATCCAGATGTACCCAATGCAAAGCTTCAAGAACTGATATCGCTAAATAAAGCAATGTACCCAGAAATGCGCTAATGAGGATGGCTTATGAAATCTGATCAAAAATTTGTATCTGCAATATTTAATGAGCTGTATACCAAAAATTTAGAACAATATAGGAATTCATTAAGTAAGCCGCTCAATAACGATAACGATCCGTATGCCAAGGCCAGAAATGCCATGGCTACGCTTAGCGACAACGATAGGGCTAATATTTTTGCTTTTTTTAACGTCATTATCGCTGACAGTGCTTCTGTGGTCTTGGGGACGCTGGATGGTGTTCATTTCCCTGATGGTGTAGACGGAGATTTTGTTGTTACGTGTGATGGAGAGGAAATTCAAGGTGATCTCCTTGATATCTTCATTGAGAAGGCCCAAGAGAGTAATGTTTACGGCTGACTAAAAAATACTTCAAGGAAATCGACGCCCTCGGCCACACCACCGAATACCTCAATGGCGACGACGGCCTGCCGCACACCGTCATCGGTGCAACCGGCAAGTCCAAATATCTGTGGTGGAACTCCCTGGCCCAGGTCGAGCGCTTCCAGGATTGCTCGGGTAAAATCACCACCTACCGCTTCGACGAGCGCCACCATCTGGCCGCCGTCACCGACGCGCTGGGCCAGACCACCACGCTGGAGCGGAAGCCAATCGTGGGCCGTTTAATACATGGAAGAAAGGCTATTGGAAGGAAAGATCACTGGACTTTGGGGTTTGAGGTATGAGTTATATGGATTTGATTAAGACTGCATCTGGTGAAGATCCGGCATATGCAGGTGGTGCTACCGACGCCTTGATAGCTGAGTTTGAAAACGAACTGGGTGTGAGTTTTCCGAGCTCGTATAAGTTATTCCTGAAGAAATTCGAAGCTTTATCATTTGCTGGAGAAACATATTATGGGATCACAAAGAGTGGGCTAAGCGCTACCGCGATACCTAGCGTACTGTTCGCTACAAAAAACAGCGCGATTGCTTGGTGATGCTGATAGCAGTATGGTTGTTATTAAGTCTTCAGGCTATGGTCCTATATATTCAATCGACACTACCAACATCGGAGAGGCAGGCGAGCCCGTAGTTGTGGAGACTGAGCTTTCATTTAAAAGGGATGGTGAAAAAAACGTGATTTTCAATAATTTTGAAGACTTTTTTTGTGAGTCTGTGAGGCAGTCTATTAAAGAGCTTTGAGTTGAGATTTACGCTTGGATTTTCAGGAGTGACCTTATGGTTTTGTTCAGGGTACCAAGGAAACTGAGATCAGGTAGTAGTTGATCAAGAACCTGCTGTAGAGAATGATTCCAACGATTTGCAAGAGCGTGACGACCTGCGCCGCGAAGTCCTGCGCACCCAGGGCACGCTCACCAGCTGCTTCGGCTACGACGCCATGGGCCGCAAGAGCTGGCAGTTC
>NZ_JAXDEO010000134.1:0-2267 GCF_035064975.1 Pseudomonas sp. YuFO20 | reverse complement strand
CGGCGGCAACGGCACCGAGACCTTCACCTACACCCTGACCGACGCCGACGGCGACAGCAGCACCGCCAACCTGGTGCTGAACGTGCACAACAACGACGACGGGGTGACCCTCGGCGGCCTGGACGTCGCAGGTGGCGAACTGACCGTCTACGAGAAAAACCTCACCTACGGCAGCGACCCCGACGCCCCGGCGCTGACCCAGCACGGGACCTTTACCGTGAACGCCCCGGACGGCCTGCAGAGCCTGAGCATTTCCGGCGTCCAGATTATCAGCGGTGGCGTGGTGCAGGGCTTGCCGATCTCGGGCAGCACCTGGATAGGCAGCACACTGACCATCACCGGCTTCGACCCGGCCACAGGGGTCGTGAGCTACAGCTACACCCTCAACTACACCGAAACCCATCCCAACGCCGACGGCGCCAACAGCATCACCGAGAACTTTGAAGTCATCGCCATCGATGCCGACGGCAGCGAGGCGCGCGGCGAAATCAACGTCAAGGTGGTCGACGACCTGCCGACCGCCAAGCCCGATGCGACTTCGGTGGCCGAGGGCGGCACCGTCACCGGCAACGTGCTGGTAAACGATATCGGCGGTTCCGATGGCTCCGGCGGTGGCGTGGTCGGCGTGCGTGCCGGCTCCGACACCTCGACCCCGGTGCATGGCGGCCTGAACAGCCAGATCAACGGCACCTATGGTTACCTGACCCTGGATGCGTCGGGCAACGCCGTGTACCACAGCTACCCGAACTCGGTGAGCGCGCCGGGCGCGAGCGATGTGTTCACCTACACCTTGCGCGATGCCGACGGTGACGAAAGCACCACCACGGTGACCATCGACGTGCACAACAGCTGCCTGGTCGCGGCCAGCGATCACGACGTGACCGTGTATGAAAAAGCCCTGGACCCGTACCAGGACGGTCAGGACCTGGCGCCCGGCAGCGTGACCGGCAGCCAGCCATACAACACCGGTGAAACCGCCAGCGGCACACTGGTCGGTGCAGTTCACGGCGGCAGCGGCGCCATCACCTACAGCCTGCTCAGCAATGCCATCGGCACCTACGGCCAGCTGCTGCTGAACCCGGACGGCAGCTACACCTACACCCTGACTTCGCCAGCCAGCACCGCACCGCAAGCCAACGACGGCGCCAACACCCTGCACGAAAGCTTCACCTACCAGGCCGTCGATGGCCTTGGTAATGTGGTCACCAGCACTATCGTGATCAACATCGTCGATGACGTGCCAACCGCTATCCCGGACATCGCCTCGGTGGGCGAGGGCGGCTATATCGGCGGCAACGTGATCTGGAACGACAACGTGGGTGCCGATGGCCAGTTCGCTGGCGGTGGCGTGGTCGGTGTGCGCGCAGGCTCCGACACCTCGACCCCGGTGCACGGCGGCCTGAACACCCAGATCAACGGCACCTACGGTTACCTGACCCTGGATGCGGCAGGCAACGCGCTGTACCACAGCTACCCGAACGCGGTGAGCGGCCCGGGTGCGAGCGATGTGTTCACCTACACCCTGCGCGATGCCGACGGTGACGAAGGCACCACCACCGTCACCATCGACGTGCACAACAGCTGCCTGGTCGCGGCCAGTGACCAGGACGTGACCGTCTTCGAAAAAGCCCTCGACCTGAACCAGGATGGCCAGGACCTTGCCCCCGGCAGCGTGATCGGCAGCCAGCCTGGCAATACCGGCGAAACCGCCAGCGGCACCCTGGTCGGCGCGGTGCACGGCGGCAGCGGCGCCATCACCTACAGCCTGGTCAGCAATGCCATCGGCACCTACGGCCAGTTGCTGCTGCACCCGGACGGCAGCTACACCTACACCCTGACCTCACCGGCCAGCACCACGCCGCACGCGGACGACGGCGCCAATACCCTGCACGAAAGCTTCACCTACCAGGCCACTGACGGCCTGGGCAACATCGTCACCAGCACCATCGAGATCAACATCGTCGACGACGTGCCCCAGGCGATCGATGACCACAACCTCAATACTGCCTCGGAAACCCTGCTCACCCTCGAAGGCAACGTCCTGGGCAATGACGTGCAAGGCGCCGATCGCGTCGCGACCGGCGCCAACAGCGGCCCGATCACCCCCGGCACTTTCACCGGTACATACGGCACCCTGGTGCTCAACGCCAATGGCACCTACACCTACACCCTCAATCCCGGCGACGCTGACTTCAAGGCCTTGCACGCCGGCGGCAACGGCACCGAGACCTTCACCTACACCCTGACCGACGCCGACGGCGACAGCA
>NZ_JAXDEO010000133.1:0-2497 GCF_035064975.1 Pseudomonas sp. YuFO20 | reverse complement strand
GCTGCGATCTTTTGATCTTGAAAGTCAAAAGATCGCAGCCTGCGGCAGCTCCTACAGGTTCGTGATGGCAGCGCCAATGCATTCCAGGGAAAAAGGTGTTTCCAATGCACAAAAGATTTCTCACGATACAGAGCAAGATCACCCTGCTCGCCGGCCTCAGCCTGGTGTTGGTGGTGGGCTTGCTGATGGGCCTGTCGCTCTACCAGACGCACCAAAGCAGCCAGCAAGTGGCCCGGGCCAGCAGCGACATGCTCGCCGACGCGGCCAAGGAACACATGCAGGCCCTGGGCAAAGTGCAGGCCATGCAAGTGCAACGCACCTTCATGCAGACCCACGAATACGGCCAGGGATTATCGCGGTACCTGTTGTACCTGAGGCAACTCCAGCACCAGGGCAACCTGACCCGCCAACAACTGCGCCAGGCGCTGAGTACCCAGCTTCATCAAGCCCTGATCGACAAGCCCGACCTGCTCGGGCTTTACGTCATTTTCGAACCCGACGCGCTGGACGGCGCCGATGCCGGTTTCGCCGACAAGCCGGACCTGGGCAGCAACGAAACCGGACGCTTCTCCCAGTACTGGGTGCAGGGCAACCCCGGCGAACTGCAAGCGGTGATCGGCGATGAAGGCCTGCTGGCCAACACCGAGCCGGGCCCCAGCGGCGCACCCTACAACGCCTTCTACACCTGCGCCCGCGACACCCGCCAGGCCTGCGTGCTGGAGCCCTACTTCGACGAGGCATCGGGCAGTCGCAAGCTGGTGACCAGCGTCGCCTTCCCGCTGCTGGAGAACGGCAAAGTCATCGCCGTGGTCGGCCTCGACATCAACCTCGCCGCGTTGCAAAAGAACAGCCAAGCCAGCGCGCTGCAGCTGTTCGACGGCCATGGCCAGATCAGTATCGTCAGTCCCCGTGGTGTGATCTCCGCCAACAGCCAGGACATCAGTCGCCTCGGCCAACCGATGGACAACGCCCAGGTGATGGACGCCTTGCGCCAGGGTCGGCCGAAGGTGTTTGTCGACCCGCAGCAGATCAAGGTCCTCGAACCGCTGCCGCCGATTGCCGGTGCCGCGCCCTGGGGTGTGCTGGTGGGTGTACCACAAGACGTATTGCTGGCACCGGTCACCACCCTGCAAAAACAACTCGATGCCAAAAGCATGCAAAGCACTGCGCTGGAACTGCTGCTCGGTGGCGGCTCGGCCCTGCTCGGCCTGCTGCTGATGGGCTACACGGCACAGCGCATCACCCGGCCGCTAAAAGTGCTGACCCGGGTCATGGAAGATATCTCCCTCGGCGAAGGCGACCTGACCCGGCGCCTGCAAGTGCAATCGCGGGATGAAATCGGCCAGTTGGCCACGGCGTTCAACCGTTTTGTCGAGCGCATTCACCAGTCGATCCGCGAAGTGTCGTCGGCGGCCCATGGCGTCAACGAAGGTGCCCGCCGCGTGCTGGACGCCTCCAATTCGTCCCTGAGCAATTTCGACGATCAATCGAGCCGCACCAACAGCGTCGCCGCCGCCATCAACCAGTTGGGCGCTGCTGCCCAGGAGATCGCCCACAACGCCTCCGATGCCTCGCAGCAGGCTTCTTCCGCCCGGCAACAGGCCGAAGACGGTCGCCAGGTGGTGCAGCGCACGATAGAAGTGATGAACGAACTGTCCGGCAAGATCAGCGCGTCGTGCAGCAACATCGAAGTGCTCAACGACAAGACCGTGAACATCGGGCAGATCCTCGAAGTGATCAAGGGCATCTCCCAGCAGACCAACCTGCTGGCACTCAACGCCGCCATCGAAGCGGCACGTGCCGGTGAAGCGGGCCGTGGCTTTGCCGTGGTTGCCGACGAAGTGCGCAGCCTCGCTGGCCGCACCCAAACCTCGGCACTGGAGATCCAGCAAATGATCGAGGAGCTGCAAGTGGGCGCCCGCGACTCGGTCACCACCATGACCGAAAGCCAGCAGCACAGCGAAGAAAGCGTCACCATCGCCAACCTCGCCGGCACCCGCTTGAGCAGCGTGACCCAACGCATCGGCGAGATCGACAACGTCAACCAGTCCGTCGCCGCCGCCACCGAAGAACAGACCGCCGTGGTCGAGGCCTTGAACGTCGACATCACCCGGATCAACACGCTGAACCAGCAAGGGGTGGAGAACCTGCAGGCGACGTTGCGGGCTTGTACGGAGCTGGAGCAGCAGGCGGGAAGGTTGAATCAGTTGGTGGGGAGTTTTCGGATTTGAGATAGCTGTTGCCTGGTCTACCGTCTTCGCGAGCAAGCCCGCTCCCACACTTTGATCTTTGCCACACACAAATCCCGTGTTCACTGAAGATCCCCTGTGGGAGCCAGCTTGCTCGCGAAGAGGCCATCAAATCCAGCATCCATGACAACTGACACTCCGCCATCGCGAGCAGGCTCACTCCCACACTTTGATCTTTGCCACACACAAATCCCGTGTTCACTGAAGATCCCCTGTGGGAGCGGGCTTGCTCGCGAAGAGGCCATCAA
>NZ_JAXDEO010000132.1:0-2550 GCF_035064975.1 Pseudomonas sp. YuFO20 | reverse complement strand
AGCCGCCCGTTTTCCGCTGCGTAGCGAGCCTGCGAAGAGCCAGTTCTTACGTCCAAGAGCCCATGGTCGGATCTGGTTGTCGGGTAGTCAGACGCGGTTGCCCGCGTCCAACCCCCTAAGAACCGTGCATGCGAGTTTCCCAGCACACGGCTCAAGCCTCTACTAAGGCGCTATTGGGCACCCGGTTGTACATCGTCGACGTTGGCAAATTGCACATCCCTTGGGCACCGCAGGTGGTAGATCTCAAGATTGGCGGCCGCATCCGTCCCACCGTGACTCAGCTTCACAACATGGCGGCTATGCCATGGTGTGTCTTTGGTGACCGGTTTAAGGCATGCGCAGCAGCGGCCACCTTGCTGTAGCCACACCCGATACAGCTTGGCTCGACCCTTTGGGGAGATAAGCATTCTTTTGCCCCATCGGGATTCGAAGTACTCATCCCATTCAGGGTCGTGAGGGTTGGCAGCAGCCTTGATCTTGATATGTCGCACAATTGGCGTGTCCGAGGCGTCCAATAACGTGTACTGACGCTTCCGACCATCGGCGGATTTTTCAGCACATGAGAATACCCATCGACGCGCCCCTTGTACTTTGAAATACCGATCCTTCACCCATCGGCGTGTCTTGCGAGGGTGGCGGCGTACCGCCCATCGCCAGAGCATTCCCCACACTGCGCTGTCCACCTGATTGAAGACCTTCTTGGCGACGACATGACTGTGATAGTTCGCCCAGCCCCGTAAAACCGGGTTGAGCAAACCTATCAAGTTAGCCTGCCGTATCGTTTTGTTGGTCTTGATCAACTCTCGCAGCTTGGCAAGTAGAGCCCCGATGTTCGCCTTGGACGGCTTGATCAGGAGCTTGCCGTTGTACTTGCGCAGGTTCCATCCGAGGAAGTCGAACCCGTCCCCTATGTGCGTTACTTTGGTTTTTTCTGGAGAGAGGACAAGTCCACGCTCTGCCAAGAAATCAACCACAGCGGGCCTGACTTCATTCTCCAGCCACTCTTTCGAACAGCCTGTGATGATGAAGTCATCTGCATAGCGCACCACGCGCATTTTTCGGGCTGTCCACTTCGCGTTGGGAAATTTCTTCGCCAGCATCGTTTCCAACCCATCCAGCGTCATGTTCGCCAACACCGGGGATATGATGCCTCCCTGCGGGGTTCCGGCGTGGCTGGGGAACAGTTGATTCTGGTAGACATAACCAGCCTGGAGCCATTTCTGCAAAATCGCCTTATCCATGGGAATGTTGGCGATCAACCAGTCATGGCTAATATTGTCGAAACAGCCTTGAATGTCGCCCTCTAACACCCACTCCGCGTTTGCTTTTCGTGACAGCACACCAAAGCACTGTGCGGCGGCATCCGCAGTTGAGCGTTCCGGCCTGAATCCATAAGAGTTCAGGTCGGCGGTGGTTTCCGCTATCGGTTCCAGCGCCAGCAAATGAAGCGCCTGCATGGCCCGGCATTTCATCGCGGGAATTCCGAGAGGTCTCGTCTTACCGTTTTTCTTCGGAATGAGGATTCTCCGAAGCGGAAGCGGCGAGTAGCCTCGCCGCTTCAACGACTCTATCGCACCGATCTTGGCCCTAGGCGTATTCCAAGTGACCTTGTCCACACCGGGGGTATTTTTGCCTTTGTTTTCAGACACACGTTTCACGGCTAGAGCTTTGCCGCTGAACGAGTGAGTCAGCAGCCAATGCAAGGCTCTCGCCTTGTTATGCCTGCCGTCTTGTACAGCCTTCACAATACGCGCTTGCAGCCCTTTGACACGACGTTGTACGGCGATCCAATCGATGCCGTCCCACGACGTGCCGGAAGGTGCACACGCCAATGTTGCTGCGTTCATTTGCTCTCCTTCCGTTGAAAGGGTTCTACCTACTCTCGTGTGAAGAGAGACCATGAGGACGTCTGCCCGCTTTCGCGTGAAGTGATGTTTCAACCTCTATCCAACCCATTACAGGACGGCGTTCGCTTTTTCCTCGTTCCTTCGCCCGCACCACCATGGGCAGTTTTTGCAAACTGCTTTCCCAATGGGAGCGATACGGGATTTCCACGTTCCGCCTACTGAAGTACGTCGGGTTAGGTGCCTGCTATCGACCGGGAGGCATGTGGGTCACGAACGCGTAGTCGAAAGACGCTATTCCCACCTCCATTACCGTTTTGGTTCGAGCGTGTAAGCCATTTCCGCTCGTTCAACTTAACGATCGTTGCGCAGATTCACATGCGTTCACCATACCGACTATCTAGTCCTTGTCCGGCTATGGCTGCCAGAAGAGTACGCCTCTCACGATTGATACCCCGCACCTTGCAGTGCCTCGTTCCATTGTCGAAGGCGCTCTTGATTCAGCCTTCTAGATTCACCCGGTGACACGGGTGGTTCCCGCAGGGGGGAACAACTTCATTAAGCGACTTCGTGTCGCACCTCGGCCCAATTGTTGTCTATGGGTACAGCCCCGTCATCAAGGTAGCGCGACAGCGCTGCCCAGCGCTTCAGGCTGTAATCAAGTGCTTTGCTAATGGCTGAGCCTTCGGGCACAAGATCGCGCTGG
>NZ_JAXDEO010000131.1:0-3401 GCF_035064975.1 Pseudomonas sp. YuFO20 | reverse complement strand
ACGCCAACACAGCAAAGTCGTCCCAATCCCTGACTACACCGGCCAAAAAGTCTGCGGCCTCACCGTGCACTTCCTGCCCTGCGAAGAACTGCAAGTCACCACCTCCTGCTACGCCTACGGCAGCCCTGAATACCCGATCAAGACCCCGTTGCATTTACCGGAGCCACAGTCATGTCCGAAGTGAAATACGCCGAAGGGCTAAAGGGCTGCACTGCAGCCAACCAGTCAAGAGAACACTGCACTAAACAAGGATCGCCGCTGCTACGTCAGTTGCAGTGCGCCGACACGTTGGTGGCCCCATGAAAGTGGCTCCCAAGTACGCCCCCTATCCGCAGGCGCAACCCCCCAATTACAAGCAATGGCTGGTTAGCGGCGCAGCACTGTTGGGTTTGGTGTTTGGTGGCGCCGTTCTGGAGGACACGTACGACCTTGGGCGGGGTGACTCTGTGAATATCTTCCGAGCTTTACTTTATTTTTTCACCGTATGGGGTGTGATGATTGGCGTCGCAGTGTTGTGGTTGCTGGCACTGATGTTGCGCGTGTTGTACTACCGTTTCAACTGGCATGTCGCGCGATATCATGCCAATGCAGCCACGCAGATTCAGCACACCTGGTGGATCCACCATCGCCAGAAAGTCGGGTTGATCGAATCGGTGCTGTTGGGCGCCGCCTGCAGTTCGCCCGAACATCGACAAAGCCTGTTCAGTCCTGACCATCAACCCCCTGTGCCAGAGACGACGCCCGAGGGCCCGGCGATTCGATTGCTCCAGGTACTTGGACGCGATGTTGCCGAGCGCGAACGACAACTGGCAGCGTTGCTGGCCCTGCAGTGGGTCGAGCAGCGTACGGAACCCGAGGTGGTGCAGCCAGTGTGTTGTTACTGGCAAGGTTCACTGGACGCCTGGCAAGCATTTGTCGAGCAGATGAAGCAGTGCTGTCCGCAAATCCAGTTGCCCGAACAACCCGAGCCCTGGCAAGGCATGCAGAGTCTTGACGCGATCATTGATCGGCTGCATGGGGCACCCTGGGATATCCGCATTCTTTGTGCCGGTTGCCACTCTTCGCCGCCCGATACACAGAGTCACATGCCCGCGGGCGAGGCAGCCGTGTTGTGGTTGCTCGGCCCGCGAGGTCGGGTGCGCTTGTCTCGCGGGGAGTGGTTCGCGGCGGATGCCGAGAGCCTGGCGTCGGTAGCCGAGCGAGCGTCGCAACAGAGCGAGCTGAAGTCTTCCGCCCCGGTATGCGTGTCGTTCTCTCAACCCGACATGCCGCCGCTGTCTGTCATGGATTGGAACACCCGCCAACACCTGCAAGACGCCAACTTTGGTGCGCTGCAGAACCTGGAGGCCATGGTCGTGCAGACCCTGGCTGCCTGGTATGCCGAGCAGCATGGCGTGCCTTGTGCCTGGTTGGCGAATGACCCTCAACACACCCTGGCCCTGGGCATTGTGGAGTCCGATCATGCAGATAGCTGAAGCTCCAAAAATATCGTCCTGGCCGACGGCGCTGTTGCTGGCGCTGGTCGTGGCCGTAGTGGTCACGGTGGGTGGTGTGACCTGGTGGTTGTGGACAGGGCGTGGTCCTGTGAGCCAAGCCATGTGGGTGGATCTGCTGCTCAAAGGACTGATGTGTTGGGCTCTGCTGTTCAGCCTGGCAGGTTCGATCTGGTTGATCCTGAAGAAAGGAATTCACAAGCTGGTGATGGGCACTCAGCCTCTACTGCCCTTGCCGAACACCAAGGCACCTCCGTCAGACGAGTGCGCCAATGCACTCGCAGATTTGCGCAAGCACTACGGCCCCTTCTGGCGCCTCAAGGTGCGCGTGCTCCTGGTCGTCGGCGAACCTGAACAGATCGAAGCCATCGTCCCCGGCCTGACCACCCGGTACTTCCTGCATGCACAGGACACCGTGCTTCTTTTCGGCGGTAGCGTGCAGGCGCCAATGCTGTTCAGCCAATGGCAGCGTTTGAGCCGCTGGCGTTCCTTCGATGGCGTGGTCTGGGCCTTGAACAAGGCGCAGACCACCGACGCCGCAGCGCTCGGCGAAAACGTGAGGCGTCTGTGTGATCTAGCGCGAGCGCTGCATTGGCAGTTGCCGCTGCACCTGTGGCAGGTCTGCGACAGTGGCTGGCTTCAGCACGGGCGCCCGATGCAGCCGGTGGGTTGCGCGTTGCCCGCCGGCTTCACTGTCGTCGAGTTGGAGAGTCGCCTGGAGCAATTGCTCGAGCCTTTGCGCCAGGAGGGCCTGGAGCAGATGCGTGGGCAGATGCAGCATGACTTTTTGCTGCGCCTGTCCCGCGATCTGCAGGTCGAGGGCATTCCCCGCTGGCGGCAGGCGCTGGCGCCATTGCTCGGCGAGTTGGCCCGAAGCGTGCCGTTGCGCGGGTTGTGGTTCAGCCTGCCGTTACCATCGGCACCGGCGGATACCCATAACCGCGGTAATTTCTGGTCGATAGCGCCAGTGTGGCAGGGCGTGCTCGGCGATACAAAGGCGCGCGTCCGTCGCCTCGGTTGGCCTGCGACCCGTATCGCGCAGGCCCTGATGCTCGCCCTGGCACTGGCCTGGAGCGCCGGCATGTTGCTGTCCTTCGTCAGCAATCGCGTGCACATCGCCCAGGTCCAAACGTCGCTGGCGACCCTGCAACAATCATCAACCAGTGACGAACAATTCCTCGCCCTGAATGACCTGACCCGCGAACTAGGTCGCCTGGAATACCGCGTCACCCACGGCACGCCCTTGTACCAACGCTTCGGCCTGAACAAAAATCCGGAACTGCTGCAAATGCTCTGGCCCACCTACGTCGAGGCCAACCAGCGCCTGCTGCGTGACCCTGCCGTGGCCAGCCTGCAGCAACAACTCGCTGCCCTGACCAAGCTCCCCGCCGACAGCCCCGAACGCCTCAAGCGCGCGCCGCAGGCCTACGAACAACTCAAGGCCTACCTGATGCTGGCGCGCCCGGAAAAAGCCGACGCAGCCTTTCTGGTCAAGGTCCTGGGCCCGCTCGAACCGAGCGGCGCCGGGGTTTCGCCGGGGCTGTGGCACGGCCTGTCGCCGACGCTCTGGCAGTTCTATGGCGAGCAACTGGCTTCCCACCCGGACTGGCGCATTGCGGCCGACCCCAAGCTGGTGGCCCAGGTTCGTCAGCTGCTGCTCGGCCAGTTGGGTCAGCGCAATGCCGAAGCCAGCCTGTATAAAACCGTCCTCGATGAGGCCGCCAACCATTACCCGGCGTTGAACCTGCAACAGATGGTTGGCGACACCGAGGCACGGGCGCTGTTCGTCAGCACGGCCAACGTGCCGGGGGTGTTCACCCGTCAGGCCTGGGAGGGCCAGGTGCGCCCGGCCATCGACGCCATCGCCGAGGCGCGGCGTGAGGAAATCGACTGGGTGCTCAGCGACCA
>NZ_JAXDEO010000130.1:0-4030 GCF_035064975.1 Pseudomonas sp. YuFO20 | reverse complement strand
GACGATTTCGTTGATTTCGGGGACTGTGGGGTTCGCGTAGGAAGCTCTCGCGAGTATTCGCCAGATTTTTTCATAGCGTTCGGCGCGTTCGAGGTCTTCTTGTTGCCCGAGGTAGTACATCGTATTAGTGGAAGGATGACCTCGAAATGCGTTCTTCAAGCGGCCTGCGGCGCTCTCATTGCCTCCGGCTACGCCCGTCTGCAGAATCTCGATTGCATCGGTGTATTTCCCTTCATCCCTCAGGTACATCGACAGCATGACGGCTGCGTCCCCATTGCCTTGTTCAGCGGCGCAACGGCGCATCTGACGGGCTACGTCTGGCGCGATATCGCTCGGCGCCAGCTTGTCGCCTACATATGCCTGGGCTTGGGCACTTCCCTGATCGGCGGCCTTGCGGTAATAACGTAACGCCATTTCCGAATCCTGCTTCAACCCAGCCGAACCCTGCTGCAAGAAGATCCCCACGAAGTAATATCCCGTGGCAACACTGGCTTCGATCAGTTGTTGGCTCAGGCGCAAGTGTTCATGGCCGTGAAGCTTGAAATGCTGACGCATCGCTCCATTCTGAAGGTTGATGTTGGCTTTGTAATGGCCGTTTTCGGCGGCGATGCGGTACAGCCGTTCGATCTCGACGTCGACGCTCTTGTCTTGCTTTAGCTGATTGTTCTTCTGCAACCAGCGGGCGTACTGGAACAGCACATCTGTTTCGGCTGAGGGGGCAGGAATTTTTTCGTGGGCGCAGGTAAAGGCGAAATTGGCCTTGATGTCGGTGAGTGGGTTCACATGAGGGTCCTTCTTCATATAGGTAAAGGTGCTGCGGCTGTCACAAGCAACCAGCAGCAAGCACAACAGCAAGAGCACTCGGCACATCAGTCGAGATTCTTCAGGGTGGCTTTGTCGTAATAAAACTCAACGAGCGGGGCATAGGGCACGGGGGAGCATTTGTCTTCTTGACGTTTTTTGTTTTCCTTGACGATGTCCTGCCAAGCCTCGAATGCTAGTACCGCATCATCCTGCGCCCCCATCCCATTCGTATGCATATCCCACAACCGCCGCCGCAGCGCCTGGGTCACGCTCGCCCACTCATGGGCAATGTTCAGCTCGCTGTCCACCTGCATGCTGCGAGTGTTGATGTTGGCCGAGCCGTGGGTGGTGAACACGTCGTTGACGATCATCAGCTTGGAGTGGATGTACACCGGCATCCATTTGTCGCCCGCCTTCAGGTCGTTGGCGACCAACGAGCACACGTGAACTTTCAGGTTGGGAATGTTCTCCGGAACAAGGGTGCTGTCCTTGATTTGCCGGATGTGCCAATCGAGTTTTTCCTGCCACTGGGCAAGCTCCTGATGCCCGACGCGATCGCTTGGCTCGGGCCGTGGCCGGGGTGGTGCGTCGGCTTTGACCTTTTCAATGCGTTGTAACTTCGTGACTTCGGGAATGGTGTCGGCGCGCCCGAGGCTTTCGAGCATGCGTTGGGTATTGACTGCGCCAGGGCCAAGGCCTTGTTCTGTGTCATTGGTGACAACGAACAGATGCAAGCTGCCATGCTCCACAGGATCACGTCCGGCTCTGGCCTGGCTGGCGGCGACGTCCTTGATCAGGTTAGCCAGGGGAGGCCAGCGGAAATACTGGTTCTCGATGTAGATAAATTGGGTCGCGTTGTTGACGGCTTGCAGGTAAAGCTTTTCGATATCCCGCTTGCCTTCCTGGGGTTGGGTGCGCAGCAGTTGAGCCAACTGCCGGGCGGCGCCGGGCAAGCATTGAAGTTGTGGCCCCACCTGCTTGGCTTGCCGTAGAGCGAGCAGGTCCTCGCCGGTTTCCTTGCGCCAGGCACTGGCGAAGTTGTGGTGCAGGTGTTCGAGAATCGGCCCGCTGACCTGGCTGGAAATATCCTGACGTGGCGTATCACCACGCGGGCCATGATCGGGTCTGGGCTTGCTGTTCCTGGATCGATTTAGCGCGGTATGCCTGTCAGTGTCCCAGTACTCGTCGAGCATGTTGTGGCCCATGACGAATCCGATGGCACGGTCTGGCAGCTCATAATCGACCAGCACCGTCTTTTGGTGGTGTGACGCTGTAAACCGCAGCGCTTGTCGCATATTGGCGCTGATCTGTGGGTCGAGACTTTCATATTTCACCCAGTGGGAAATTTCAGCTCGCTCTTTCCAACTGAAGCCGCGACTGACAAACAGCGGCAGGCCACTCGAACTTCGTTGAGCAGCCTCGAGGTCGGCGACTGCGCAATCGGCAAACCACTGCCGATCATAGGCATATTGGTTATCCGTGGAAGGTTGCATCGCGCGGTTGTAGATTCGGTACGGGCCTTTCCCGGGTAGATTGGCTTCACCCGCCCAACCCGCGCTGTTAAACAATATCTCCCAGCCCAATATCCGCACCTTGACGCCTTCCCGAGCCTTGGCCTTGAGCAGTTCACCGATGCATGGTGCATTGCCATCGCGTATGAAAAACATCGACGGCTGAAAACCCCAGCAGATGATGTCGACCGTTTTCGTGGCTTGGGCGATGGCAAGATGAACAGCCTTGAATGTCTCTTCGCCGTTGACCAATGGCTTATAGGTAGCCATCGCGGGGTGATACTCGGTATTGCACACATACCAGGGCGAACAGCAGGTGGCCTCTTGGGTGTGCTGAAGAGCGACCGGGGTAACGATGTCGGTTGGCCTCATGGTGTTTTCCCTTCCTGATCTTTGATTCCTTCCATCACCGCGGCGTACAGGGCCCGATGATCGGTGTGCGAGGTGGGCTCACTCACCTCGGCATTGGTTCGCGAGGGGTGGTTTTGCAAGCCGCGGTTGGCCAAGTGCGCCTGTTCGGGATTGCGGTAGTCGGTGGGAACGGGAAGCTGATAGGCAACTCCGTTGGCCATCACCAGCCGATAGGTTTGAGTAACAACCTGGTGGTCAATCAACAGTTGCCCGGTCTTGTCCAACACACCTCGCTTGAGTACCGCGCCGTCGGCGTACAGGGTGTAGGGCATGCCTGCCCAGCCTTCGCTCGAAGCGTTTGGGGCTTGCGGCACATTGAGTCGCAGAGCTTGTTTGGACAGGCGTTGCGGGTAGTCCGGATGGGCGGCGGTCATGCTGGCCGGGCCGCTAAAGGCGAAGTGCCGCAGCCTTGACCTTGTGGTCGCCCGCCGTCCCCGATTCAATGCCGCCTGCATCGAGGCTGAGATAGCTGCCCCCGCCATTGAGCGCGATTTTCTTTTTTGCAGTGATATGGATTTCGTCTTCGGTGCTGGTAATCGACAGCCCGTGGCGAGCGAGCAGTTCCAGGGAGTCGTTCTGCGCCTGCACTGAGATCGGTCCCTGGTTGGCAAACAGCTTGATCCCCAGTTTGCGCACAAACAGGCTAAATCCCTGGCCCACACCCATGAACAGGCGCTTGACCACGCTGATGTCGGCTTCGCCGCCGGCGTTGAGCATCAGGTTGTCCTGCGCCGCCAGTTGCAGGTGCTCGCCACTGCTCAAGGCGATGCCTTGGGGCGCGCTGAGCAGGATCACCTGAGCCTCGAGTTCGTCGAGTTGCTCATGCAGCAGTGACAATTGGGCCTGCACATCGGCGGGATCGGCGTGCGCCGCCTGGGCGGCGCTGGACAAGCCTTGCAGTTGCTCGCCAGCCTGTTGCAAGCGGCCCAGTGCCGCGGCCATTTCCAGCACCTCGCCCTGGGCTTTGGGCTGCAGGTCGGCACTGATGAACAAGCCTTTGCCTGCCCGGATGGCGCCGTGCCCATCCGTGCGCAACTCAAATCCTTCGCCACGCTTCTGTTTCTTGGCATCCACCAGATGCCCCAGGTTCAGCTGGCTCTTGCCACTGTGCTCGGTACTGAGCTTGACGTGCTCCTCGCCGCGGTTGTCCTCCATGCGCAGTTTGTTGTTCGCCGGAGTGCGCAGCACGTTGCGCTTGTAGTTGCGCAGGGTCACGTGGTCCGGGTGGTCGCTGTCGTGCAGGGCGTGGGCGATGTAGGGGCGGTCGGGGTCGCCCTGTTCGAAGGCGATGGCCACTTCGGTGC